>DOSQ01000083.1 GCA_003512125.1 Acidaminococcaceae bacterium | reverse complement strand
GGGCAGTTCCTTCAACTGCACTTCTATCTCCGCCGCCACAGCTTTGGCAATACGATCACTGTCGGTAATCAGGATTGCACTGGCCAGCGGGTCATGTTCCGCCTGGCTCAACAGGTCTGCCGCCAGATACACCGGATTCGCGGAGTCATCCGCCACGATCAGAATTTCACTGGGGCCTGCCAGCATATCGATATCCACATGTCCGTATACCGCTTTTTTAGCCAATGTCACAAAAATATTTCCAGGACCGGTAATTTTATTTACTTTCGGAACCGTTTCCGTTCCGAAAGCCAATGCCGCGATTGCCTGGGCACCGCCCATTTTATAAATTTCAGTGATACCGATTTTTTCCGCCGTTACCAGCACATAGGGATTCAGCTTCCCGTCTTTGCCGGGAGGAGCCGCCATCACGATGCGGGGCACACCGGCCACTTTTGCCGGAACCGCATTCATGATCACGCTGGAAGGATAGGCCGCCGTACCACCGGGCACATAAATGCCCACACTGTCCAGCGGTGAAACTTTCTGACCTACAATACTGCCGTAAGCCCGGTTGCTGAACCAGGACCTGGGCAACTGTTCCTCATGGAATTTTTTAACATTCATAATAGCGCGGGTAATAGAATCAATCACCTTCGGATCTACCAGCGTACGGGCCTCGTCAAATTCTTTTTCTGTTACCCGCAGGGTTTCTGCCGTCAGGCCGGCCCGGTCAATGGTATTGGTAAAATGCAGGAGCCATTTATCTCCGCCAGACCGCACACCCGCTACAATACGGTCTACTATCTGCGCCGCCGTCAGGTGCTCGCCCCACATCCGGTCACAGGCCGCCTGCACCCCGGGGGAAAGTTCCGTTTCATCAAATGCTTTTTTCTTTAACAGCGCCGCGATTTCCGCAGCATTCATCTTCCTTGCATCAATTATATTCATTTGAAAATTCATCTCCTGTATGAATCAGTTCTAATTTTTAAATGAAAATTCTACGCTTCGCGCTCCATCCACAACAGCGAAACTACCAGCTTCTCTCTTTCCATTTTCAAAATAGAATCCGCCTGATTTTTCCTAACTACACGCCAGCTTTTTCCGCCGCCAGTACCGCACGAAGGTCTACCACCAGTTTATGAAGCCTTTCAAATTTCAGCTTGAAGCTGACCGGATTGGCAATCAGCCGCGCCGTAGACGTAAAAATACTGTCCACTTCCACCAGCTTGTTTTCCTTAATCGTTGTACCTGTTTCCACAATATCTACGATAAGTTCCGAAAGACCAATAAGGGGACCCAGTTCAATGGAACCGTTCAGTTTTACGATTTCCATTTGGATACCCAGTTTGTCAAAATATTCCCTGGCACAATTAGGGTACTTTGTCGCGACACGTAAATGGGCGTAATCTTTCAGTTCCGGGCGCTTTTTCACTTCTGGCACCGCCATCATCAGACGGCATTTGCCAAAGCCCAGATCCAGCAATTCGTATACGTCCTTCTGTTCTTCCAGCAGCACATCCTTGCCGATGATGCCGATATCCGCAGCGCCATATTCCACATACGTTGGCAGATCCACAGTTTTCGTAATGATAAAACGCACTTTTGTCTTTTCGTTACTGATTACCAGCTTACGGGAATCTTCGCAAACACCTTCCGCACTGTAACCCACTTTGGCCAGCAGGTCCAGACTGCGTTTAAAAAGTTTTCCCTTTGGCAGCGCTATGGTTATATATTCTTCCATGGTTTATTCTCCATTCCGTTACTGCTTCGCTGTTCTTTATGGATTTGCAGCGATAATTCAACCGATATACTGCCATGTAGCACAATGATTATCCTGTACTGCCTGCCTTGCTTCTGTTTCGGTCATCGCACGGTCAGCCAATTTCACCCGCTTTCC
Source organism: Acidaminococcaceae bacterium (assembly GCA_003512125.1). Taxonomy (GTDB): domain Bacteria; phylum Bacillota; class Negativicutes; order Acidaminococcales; family Acidaminococcaceae; genus Succiniclasticum. The sequence continues at coordinate 5,080 of DOSQ01000083.1, read as the reverse complement.
TTCTTTACGAAGAGAACAGACGGCACGGATGCCTTCCGCAGTTTTTCCCGGTGCGTATGCTACAAAGACCGTTTCCGGTTCTTTTGCGAACTTTTTTCCCTGCCGCTCCAACGTCAGTGCGATGCGGTCGATTCCCAATGCAAAGCCGGTAGCGGGGCAGGATTTTCCGAACCGCTGCATCATATTATCATACCGGCCGCCACCAATCAGGGAATACCCCATACCGGCCGCATAGCCTTCAAACAGCATGCCTGTATAATAATCAAGACTGCGGGTCAGGCCAAGGTCAAAACTCAGGTACCGATCTACGCCGTAGGCTTTTGCCAGTTCATAAATTTCCCGCAGGTTTTCCAGCGCATCCCAGCAACGGCGGCTCAAAACCCGCTTCTGCATATCTTCCAATAAGCCAATACCGCCATGCAGAAACAGTAACTCCTTAAAAATATTGGCTAACTGCTCCGGAATTTTTGCGGCTTCCACCGCTTCTTCCAGTCCGGCTACATTCCGTTTGATCAGGCAGTGTTTAATCTCTTTTGCCTGTTCTTCCGTCAGCGCTGCCGCCTCAATCAGTCCGTTAATAAATTCCATATGGCCAAGCGTAATATTAAAGTCCTTCAATCCGGCTTCCATAAGTGTCGAGACTGCAAGTGCAATTACTTCTGCATCTGCAGATGCCCCCGCAGCGCCCATCATTTCGATACCACACTGGGTAAATTCACACTGACGACCTGCCTGGGCTTCTTCATAACGGAACAACTGTGCGCGGTAGGATAACCTCTTCACACCATTATCTTTGCGCATCCGCGTAGCGACCATGCGGGCAATAGGCGTCGTCATATCCGTGCGGAGCATTAAAATATTATCTTTGCGGTCAAAGAACTTAAATGCACCGGCGCCGGGCTGCCCCATACCGGCAAACGTATCCAGATATTCAAAGGTCGGCGTAGCTACTTCATCATAACCCCAAAGGGTAAAAAGACTGCAGATTTTATCTTCCATCTGACGACGGGCCGCCGCTTCCCCCGGAAGCACATCTCTTGTCCCGTAGGGAACCTGCAAGATTGAATCAGCCATTTTCCCGTACCGCTCTCTTTCTTTCGGCTCTTTCTTTTTCAAATTTTGCCCTGAGCGCTACTTTGGGAGACCGTGTTTCATGATGCTTTTTCTTCAGATTTGCAAGGGCTGTTTCATAGCCATCCTTTCCGTAAACCAGGCACCGTTTCACACGGGAAATCGTCGCCGTACTAGCCCCCGTACGTTCAACGATATCTTCGTATTTTACGCCCTCGTCTAACAGCCTGGCCACTTCAAACCGCTGTGCCAGCGATTTAAATTCACTGATTGTGCAGGCATCTTCCAAAAAATTCGCAATTTGTTTCTCATTTTTTAGGGAAGCAATTGCCTCACACAGTTGTTCCGTCAAACGATTCTCAATTTTTTCAGCCATAATTATAATCCTCCTTGCGGCATGGAGTTGTCTAACTTTTCGCAAGCTCCCGCCTAATTCCGTTACTACTATGTTCGGGACACACTTTTCATCTTTTAATAAAAATCATAAACAAAATTCGTTATTTATCAATTTACTACTTTATTGTGTGAAAGTCAATATGTATTACATAATTTTAATTGAAAAACCGGCATCCATAGAATTTGGATACCGGTTCTAAATCCAGACTCTTCTTCATTCGACAGCTATTATCAGGATAATTTGTTTTTATTCAGCTTGCGGCTCAGTGTATTACCTATCGTCTGCACGCCCTGTACCATAATAATCAGTACAACGACTGTTGCAATCATGACATCCATTTGGAAACGCTGGTACCCATAGCGAATTGCCAGATCCCCCAGACCGCCGCCACCCAGGGCCCCTGCCATGGCAGAAGCGCCAATCAGGGCAATCAAAGCCAGCGTAATGCCAAGGACGATGGAATGCAGCGATTCCGGGAGCATCACGTTCCAAATGATCTGGAACGGACTGGCCCCCATGGACTGGGCTGCTTCAATGACGCCCCGGTCCACCTCCAACAAAGACGATTCAATAACACGGGCAATGAAGGGCGCTGCTGTGATGGTAAGCGGCACGATGGCAGCCGTAGTCCCAATGGAAGAACCCACGATCATACGGGTAAAAGGAATAATCGCAACCATCAGAATAATAAAAGGTGTGGAACGTGTCGCGTTAACGATTGCGCCCAATACGTTATGGACAAGGGCATTAGGCATAATGTGGTCTTTCCGGGTAACTGTCAGAATCACGCCCAGAGGCAGGCCAATCAGTGTCGCCAGCACAATAGCAATCAGTACCATGTAACAGGTTTCACCTAACGACTTCAAAAGCAAATCAATCATATTAGCCGACATAACCGATCACCTCCACCTTTACGCCTGCATTCTTCGCATACTGAACGGAGTCCGTAATACTCTTTTCATCTCCCATGATTTCCACCAACAGTGTACCATATGGAATATCCTTCAGATAATCTACCTTGCCGGAAATAATATTGACATCCACGCCGAATTTTTTAATCAGGGCAGAAACCAGCGGCTGATCTGCTCCGGTCTTTTCTTCTTTATCATCCCCGCTGTCAAGGAAGGTCAGATTTACCAGCAGGCGGGATCCCGGAAAATACTCCTGCTTCATGGAAACGGTATCGACTATAGGTGGAATTTTTATATCATTAACAGTCTTCACAAACTCCTTGGTCGTCTCCTGCTGCGGTTCCGTAAACACTTTATACATGGAGCCTTCTTCAATGATAACACCATTTTCGATAACAGCTACCCTGTCACAGATTTCTTTTACCACTTCCATCTGGTGGGTAATCATGACAATAGTCAGATTCAGGCGTTTGTTAATATCACGTAACAGCTGCAGGATCGATTTTGTAGTCTGGGGATCCAGCGCGGAAGTTGCTTCATCCGACAGCAACACTTTGGGATTAGAAGCCAGGGCACGGGCAATTCCTACCCGCTGCTTCTGTCCGCCGGAAAGCTGGCTGGGGTAATAGTCTGCCCGGTCTGTAAGCTGCACCAGATCCAACAGTTCGCCTACCCGTTTATCTATTTTATCTTTCGGCATCCCCTGAATTTCCAATGGGAATGCAATATTATCAAAAACCGTGCGGGAGGCCAGCAGATTAAAATGCTGGAAGATCATTCCGATATTCTGACGGGCCTTCCTAAGCTGGGCCTCATCCATGGCCGTCAGCTCCTGCCCATCCACAAAAACCTGCCCGCCGGTAGGCACCTCCAACATGTTGATACAACGTATCAGCGTGGATTTGCCTGCACCGGAAAGCCCGATAATACCGAAAATTTCTCCCTCTTTCACTTCAATATTTGTTTTCTTCAGGGCCGCAATATCACCGGCCTTACTATAGTACGTTTTTTCTACATCTACTAATCTTATCATCAGTGTTCCTCACTTCGCACCATCCATTCAGGAAAAATTCAGTCATAGTAAATTCTCACTCCTGATAACATGGACTCTACACTATAATCAGTGTCTCCTTAACAAAATTAAAAAGCTCTTCGCCAGACGGGTGAAGAGCTTAACTCCGCAGCGTTTCATCTTCCGGGTCTCCCGCTGGATTTGGCACCGTTCCCTAAGGATGGTTGCCGTAGCTTCACCGGGCCATGTCCCTCAGCTACTCTTGATGAATGAATATTCAATTTAAAAATATGACGTAATAATATTACATGGATTTGTAAAGACTGTCAATAAAAAATTGTTTTTATTGTAGATAAAAACATAAAATGAATTGTAAGGTATCAGAATTTATTAAAAAAGTACGGTTTACTGAGCCATCTTCTCCTTTTGTGCAGCCAATCCGTAAAGCCGTGTCTTAATGAAGCCCTCTGCAAAATCCTGTGAGGAAATATTTTCCGTTTCTCCCGTTGAATGAAAAAATACGATCATCGCCATAGCAAGAAACATCTGCCTTGCAATATCTTCGTGCTTTGCTTCTTCCTTAAAAAAGTTCTGCCGGATGCCTTCCTCATATACTTTGGTGAATGGTTTCATCTCTTCTGCAAGTAACCGGTGATACCGCAGGATTTGTTCCTGCTCTTCCGCCGAAGGCAATGCACCCCAGCGGGTTACCAGACGAATGTTTCCCTTTTCATCTTCCACTCCTGCAAAGCCCCGGTTCGTGCAGGTCATCTCAAAACAAAGCACCTGCCACAAAACCGTATTTTTCCGCAGGAAATCCATCCACACGGCTAATACACCTGTCAGCCGTTCCCTGACATCCTTCCGTGTGTCCTCTGACACAGCACGCATCTTTGCCATCAGTTCATCATGCTTCTGAGACACCAGCGTGTAAAACAGATTATCCTTATTGCCAAAATATTTATACAGGGTACCTTTGCCGGTATCCGCAAGCGTAATGATTTCATCCAGCGTCGCCTGAGCGTAGCCCCTGCGGGAAAAAACTTCTTCTGTTGCAATCATTAAACGCTTTTTGGTTTCAATTTCTTTTTCTTTCTTGCTCATTTCGTGTTAATCTCCGGAATAATTGTTGTTTGTTATTTTGTTTATTATAATGGTTTTTACTTTAAAGTGCAAAAAATAATTAAACCTTACTCTTTAAATAAGGTAAATAATAAGGTATAATGGATTTGCGATAAATAAATGTAACATATATTACTATATTAGTTATATAAGAGGGGTTAACTTCAGAGGAGGGTGTTCCATGCTTAAACTGGTCAGCAAACGTTGTAAAGGCTGCGGCATATGCGTAAACTTCTGCCCCAAAAAGGTGTTGGAAGTTACTGAGGTAGGTAAATGCGCCATTATTAAAGACAAGGAAAAAGACTGTATTTCCTGCGGACAGTGCGAGATGCGTTGCCCGGATTACGCGATTTTTGTAGAAAAGGAGTGAGATGCTATGTCCAGAGTATTACTGTTGCAAGGTAATCAGGCAGTAGTAGAAGGCGCCATCGCGGCTGGCGTGAAATTTTACGGCGGCTATCCCATCACCCCTTCTACGGAAATTGCCGAACAGTTATCGGCCCGCTTACCGCAGGTAGGCGGCAAATTTATGCAGACGGAAGATGAAATTGCCGGATTAGGCGCTGC
>DOSQ01000132.1 GCA_003512125.1 Acidaminococcaceae bacterium | reverse complement strand
GCTTTTTGGAAACATGGTATTACAATCTATTGGCATAGTATGGAGGTGATTTCATTGTTACAGTATCAATTGAAAATGGAAGATGCGCCCATTTTGCGTCTGCTGGATTCCATCGTCACAGAAGGACTGGAAGCGGGTAGCAGCGATATCCACCTGGAGCCGGGAACAGGATTTAGCCGGGTAAGATATCGGATTGACGGTGTGTTGCAGCAGGCGCAGAAGCTTCCTATGGAGCGCCATCCGGCCCTGGTTTCCTGCGTGAAGCTGATGGCAGGCATGGATATTGCGGAAAAACGGAAGCCGCAGGACGGCAGGGCGCAGGTCAGTCATGCAAATAAAATGATTGACCTGCGGGTATCTTCCCTGCCAACGGTTCTGGGTGAAAAGGTTGTTATACGTATTCTGGACCCGGATGCAAACCGGCTTCGTCTGGAAGGTATGGGATTTACGGAAAAGAACCTTGCGCTTTACCGGTCAATGTGTCAGGCGTCCTACGGGCTGATATTGGTGACCGGTCCTACCGGGAGCGGGAAGACGTCGACGTTATATGCGACGTTGCAGGAACTGAACCGGCCGGAACGGAACATCATTACGGTAGAGGATCCGGTCGAATATTCAATGGAGGGTGTAAACCAGGTGGCGGTCAATACAAGAATCGGCATGGATTTCGCCAGTGGGTTGCGTTCCATTTTACGTCAGGACCCGGACATAATCATGATTGGGGAAATCCGCGATCGGGAAACGGCAGAAATTTCCGTACAGGCAGCGCTGACCGGTCATCTGGTGCTCAGCTCGCTGCATACAAATACGGCAGCAGGGGCGGTTACCCGTTTGCTGGATATGGGGATCGACCCCTTCCTGGCAGCGTCTGCGCTGCGGGGGATTGTAGCCCAGCGCCTGGTGCGCAGGCTGTGCCCTTCCTGTAAACAAGCAGGCAACGCAGGGGAAAATGTGTGGGAAAGAAACTATTTCCGGCATCTGGATTTGATTCGGGAAGGAAAAAGTACAACTGACACCAATACTATTGTTTACCATGCTACAGGTTGCGAGGCCTGCCGTCAGTCCGGTTACCGGGGGCGCATGGCGGTTCATGAGGTTTTGCCGGTGAATGCCGCTTTAAAGGAAAAAATTATCCGTCACGCCACGGAGCAGGAGTTGTGGGAAGCAGCAAAAACAGAGTTCCCCGGTCTGCAATCTTTAGAAGAAGACGGCATGAAGAAAGTTAAAGAGGGGGTTACGACCGTACAGGAGTTGCTGCGTGTACTGGGGGTGTGACATGGGATATTTAATTGATGATTTGCTGCATCAGGCTGCGGAAATGAATGCCTCCGATCTGCACATCAGCGAAAACGGACCTGCTGTTGTGCGTATATCAGGAATGCTCAGCAAATTCGGGGACATGATTTCGGACGTTTATTCGCTGTTTGAACCGATAGTGCCTGCGAGGCAGAAAAACATGTTGAGGGAAAACGGTGAATGTGATTTTGCATACGCAGATTCTTTTGGTCAACGGTTCCGTATCAACCTGTATCGCAGCACTGACGGTTATAACGCCGCAATCCGTATCATACCGGAATCAATTCCCGCATGTGATGAATTAGGTTTGCCGGAAACCATTCAGAAGTTTTCGGAGCTCCCAAATGGCCTGGTACTGATTACCGGAGTGACCGGATCGGGTAAAAGTACGACGCTGGCTGCGATTTTGAACGAGATTAACCAAAACAGGGCAGTTCATATTTTAACGTTGGAAGACCCTGTTGAATACAAATTTCATTCAGCGAGAAGCCTGGTTCATCAGCGTGAGATCGGAAGTGATACGATAAATTTTGCATCAGGGCTGAGAGCTGCGCTGCGAGAAAATCCGGATGTGATTGCAGTGGGAGAACTGCGTGATCTGGAGACCATTGCCATTGCGGTGACCGCAGCGGAAACCGGTCATCTTGTCTTTGGCACCCTTCATACCCGCAGTGCTGCGGAAACGGTTGACCGTATAATTGACGTGTTCCCGGAACAGCAGCAAAGGCAGATCCGGGTCCAGCTGGCTGGCTGTCTGCAGGCTGTGGTCTCCCAACAGCTTCTGCCGGGTAAGCATGGGGAACGGACTGCGGCATTTGAAATTATGGTTATGACGACGGCCCTTCGCAATCTGATCCGGGAAGGGAAAACACAGCAGATGGAATCTTATATCCAGACTGGCAGCCGGTATGGTATGCAAACCATGGAGGCTGCTGTTTCGGGACTGAAAAAAGAAGGGAAAATTTTTGTGAACAATGTAAATTAAATTTGCACAGCAGCTCTTATTAAAGGTATAATTAAATAAGCAGTTTTGCGGTATTATTCCAGGTATAGTTATCAAATGCAAAGGAGATGTTATCATGAGCTTATTGGAGACGCTATTAAAATCTATGACTTCTTCTTCGTCACTGGATACCATGTCCAGAAGGACCGGTGGCAGTAATGACCAGATGGCCGCTTTGATTACGGCGGCGTTACCGATATTACTGCGAGCACTGACGGAAAATGCTTCAACCAAATCAGGCGCTGCCTCCCTGCAGCAGGCGCTGACCCAGCATACGGAGACGGGTTCTGTTGCGGAGCAGTTTGAAACAGCGGATGTTGATGACGGCGCCAAGATTTTACAGCACATTCTGGGTGGTAATTCTTCTTCCGTTATGAACGGACTGTCCCGGCAAAGCGGGTTAAGTAACGATCAGGTCGGTTCTGCTTTGGGCGCGTTGGCCCCGGTATTGCTCAGCAGTCTGTCGGCTGCATCCAATCAGGCGCCGGCACAGCGGCAGAGACCGGCTATCGACCTTAGCGACGGAATCGATGCGTCGGATATTATGGGCTTCATGCAGATGATGTCTCAGGCACAAGGCGGAGCACAGCAGAGGCGTCCGCAGAACCAGGCTTCCTTTGACGGAAGTGACCTGCTGGGACTTCTCTCCATGATGAAATAATCGGGAACAGGATTTGTACGGTGGCTGCAGCATAATACTATACTGTAGCCGCCATCTTTTTTAGACAGGAGGCAGCATCAATGACTGTACGGAAAGGTACACAGTTTGCAAGAAAGTTACAATGGGTCTTGCTTCGCGTTGTATTGCTGCTGGTATTGGCGTTTTTTGGGCTGGAGTACTTTACCATTCACCGGCAGGATGTAAGGCGGGTCTGCGATTGGGGTTCCCGTATCATTCATTCTGAAAGTTTGCAGGAAGCAGCAGCTGTCCTGCGAAGTGGATACCAACCGGCAGATGATCAGGAAATTTCTGCAGATTCTGCCAGCCTTCGTGCGTTAGCCCAAAGTACGCCGCTGATCACGCTGGAAAACCTTCCGGAGTACGAAGGACGTTCTTTTGTTGTACTGAATGGGAACGAGCCGCAGTTTTCCAAAGATTTCAAATCAAAAGAAAATCCGTATTATTCTTTTACCCCGTTAGATGCATCGGGACGCTGCGGACCGGCTTACGGAAAACTGGGACCGGAGTTCCTTCCTTCGAAACCGCGGGGCCCTATCGGGATGATAAAGCCTACCGGCTGGCGTTTCAGTAAGTATGATGAAATTGATAAAAAGTATTTATACAACCGCTGTCATCTTCTGGCATTCCAGCTGACAGGGGAAAATGCAAACAAACGGAATCTGATTACGGGGACAAGGTATTTTAATGTAGTGGGGATGCTTCCTTTTGAAAACCGTGTGGCGGATTATATCCGTCGTACCCGCAAACATGTTTTTTACCGGGTGACGCCTGTGTTTAAAGGACAGGAACTGTTGGCCCGGGGCGTAACGATGGAAGCGCTTTCTGCAGATGACGGGGGAAAGGCTGTCCGTTTTCATGTGTTTGTGTATAATGTGCAGCCGGGAATTGAAATCAATTACGCCGATGGCTCAAATCGCCGGAAATGAGGTTCTGTATGAATTATGTACTGGTAGCAATCAATCTGCCTGTTAAAAATTTGTTCAGGCAGTTTATATATTCTCTCCCGGAAAGTATGCGCCAGGCAGGAGAAGGCTGGCGTGTCATTGTGCCGTTTGGCCCGCAAAAGGTAGAAGGCTTTGTAGTGCGTGTTTTATCCAGGGGAGAGGCAGTGGCTTTACTGCAAAAGGAAAATCCGGATTTTTCGTCAGATAAGATTAAAGAGGTCACAGCAGTTTTGGGGACCCGTCCGTGGTTTTCAGAAGAGATGCTGCTGACGGCAAAGTGGCTGGCCGGATACTATATGTGTTCGCTGGCGGAGTCCATGCGTCTGTTTATACCGGGGAAGTCGAGTATTAAACGCAGGCCTGTATATCAAAATGGCAGGCTGGTCGCTTATGATATAGAAGAGCGGCTGAAAGCCAGGACTGTATTGGCGTATTCAATTACAGAGAAAGGGAAAGCTGCACTGCAGGAAGGAAACCGGCGGGCTAAAGCGCAGATGAAGGCTTTGGAGGTTCTGCTTCATGCAACGGAGCCGCTGGACCGGAAAGAGGCAGAGTTGCAGCATATCAGTGGGGAAGTGTTGCGTACGCTGGCCGAAAAGGGATGGGCGCAGCGTACAGAGAAACGTTGGCTGCGTAACAGCTATGACCGTCATGCAGAGCGAAAAGAAACCTTGCAGCTGACAGAGGAACAGGCACAGGCAGTCGCGGCGATCAAGGCTTCATTAGAATACTGTTTTTCTGTAAATCCATTGAAATGGGTTGAAAACGGACATACAGAACTTGAATCTGTGAAAGGCTCTGTAATATGTAATTCTGCAAAATGTAATATTGAAAAGAATTATACAAAAAATGTACCGCAGGAATTTTTATTGCAGGGGATTACCGGCAGCGGTAAGACAGAAGTGTATTTGCGGGCTGCCGATTATGCGTTGCGCCAGGGCCGGCAGGTGCTGGTACTGGTACCGGAAATTGCGCTGACGGCACAGATCGTACAGCGGTTTCAGGCCTGGTTTCCTCAGGAAGTGGCAGTGGCGCACAGCAAGCTGTCGCAGAATGAGAGGGGCGACGTCTGGTATAAGATGCGGACCGGAGAAGCAAATGTATTGATTGGTGTGCGCAGCGCGGTTTTTGCCCCGTTTAAGAATCTGGGCCTTGTCATTGTAGACGAGGAACAGGAGAACAGTTATAAACAGGAAGAACGTCCGTCTTACCATGCCCGGGAAGTAGCCCGTTTCCGCTGTAAGAGCAACAGGGCCGTGCTGGTCCTTGGCAGCGCTACGCCTTCTCTGGAGTCATATTTCAGGGCCGTTTCAGGACGCATCGGTCATTTGCACCTGAAGTGCCGGCCAGGCAGTTCGTTTTTGCCGGTTGTAGATGTGGTGGATATGCGGGAGGAGCTGGCGCAGAAAAATTATTCCGTTATTTCCCGAAGGCTGCGCAGGGATATGATCGCAACAGTGCATGAAGGACAGCAGGCTATTGTGCTGCTGAACCGCCGCGGATATTCAACGTTTGTCATGTGCAGGGACTGCGGGGAAACACTGACCTGTCCGCACTGTGCGGTCAGTCTGGTGTATCATGCAGACGAGCAGGTCATGCGCTGTCATTATTGCGGCAATACATATCCGATTCCTGAAACCTGTCCTCACTGTGGCAGCCGTCGGATCAAATTTTTCGGCAGCGGGACCCAGAAGGCGGAACAGGAGATTCGCCAGATGCCCGGCGTAGAAGTATTGCGGATGGATCAGGACAGCACCGCGGCGAAAATGGCCCATGAAGAAATCATCGGACGCTTTTCCCGGAAGGAAGCGAATGTGTTGCTTGGGACGCAGATGGTGGCCAAAGGCCATGATATACCGGATGTTACGCTGGTTGGTATACTGGCAGCTGACAGTACGCTGAATCTTCCGGATTTCCGCGCATCCGAACGAGGCTTTTCCCTGCTGACCCAGGCAGCCGGACGGGCAGGACGGGGCGACAAACCGGGACGCGTAGTCCTGCAAACCTATGATCCGGAAAATGAAATTATTACACTGGCGGCAAAACAGGATTATGAAACGTTTGCGAACCATGAGCTTACCCTGCGAAGAGAACTACTGTATCCGCCGTATGGTGAGATTTTGAAATTAACGGTCGTGGATAAAGATGAGACAAAAGCCTGGGAACTGGGAGACGAAATTGCCGGTTTTTTACGGGACCGGTACGAAGCAGAAAAATGGGAACGTACGGAAATCATGGGGCCCTTTCCTTCCGGCGTAGCCAAGATCAGGGATCTGTACAGAATTAATATTGTGGTAAAATCCCAGGCGATGGAACTAGTGAAAGAATGTTTAGCTGCTAGTAAATACAGGTCGGTAAAGAATATTTATTTTGACGTAGATCCGATAATGGCAGTGTAGAAAGGGTATACGCGTTATATTTTTTGTGTTATAATATAATGTATTTTATTGAGCTTTTATTTTGGAGGAAACATGGCGGTACTGGAAATCAAAAGAGCAGGAGACCCGGTTCTGAAAAAAGTCTGCGAGCCGGTTAAACGCATAGATAAAAAAGTAAAACGTATTTTAAAAGATATGGCGGATACGTTGTATAAATCCGGCAATGGTATCGGTCTGGCAGCACCTCAGGTTGGCATCCTGCAGCGCATCGTTGTCATTGACCTGCAGGACGGCAACGGTCTGTTGGAGCTGCTCAATCCTGTCATTACGAAAAAAGAGGGTTCACGTATTGGCTGTGAAGGATGTCTCTCTGTTCCCAACTTTGAAGGGGAAGTAGAACGGGCAGAATATGTAGAGTGTGAATATACCGATCCTCACGGCAAAAAACAGTTCCTCGCTACCGATGGACTGCTGGCTATCTGCCTGCAACATGAAACGGATCATCTGGACGGCATCCTGTTTACCGACAAGGCTGTGACGATAACCCTGAAAGCACCGGAGGATTGAACGATGTGGAATGTGGTGTTCATGGGCACGCCGGATTTTGCGGTGGGTTCCCTTAAAGCATTGCTGGAAGCGGGACAGTATCATATCCAGGCTGTGGTGACCCAGCCGGACCGTCCGAAAGGCAGAGGTCAGAAAATGGTGGAAACACCGGTAAAGTCTTTTGCGCTGCGGAACAGTCTTCCGGTTTTTCAGCCGCTGAAAGTGAAAGATCCGGAGTTTGTGCAACAACTGAAAGAATGGCATCCTGATTTTATCGTGGTAGCTGCGTTTGGACAGTTTCTGACGCAGGAAATATTGGATATTCCTGTCTATGGATGTATTAATGTGCATGCATCCCTGTTGCCAAAATACCGTGGCGCTGCGCCGATTCAGTACGCTATTATCAAAGGGGAAAAAGAATCCGGTGTCACGATCATGCGGATGGAAAAGGGTATGGATACCGGGGCTATGTACAGCAAGGTTTCTGTCCCTGTTGATGCGGAAATGAACTTTGCCCGGCTGCATGACGAACTGATGGAAAAAGGAGCCGCATTGTTGGTGAAAACACTTCCGGATATTGCTGCCGGATTGCAACCGGAAATACAAAATGAAAGCGAAGCAACCTTTGCAACATTGCTTACGAAAGAAATGGCTAAAATAGACTGGAACTGTCCTGCGCAGGAGGTGCATGATCTGGTGCGGGGCTTTGATCCTGTGCCAGGCGCATTTACCTGTCTGCCTGACGGGAAGCTGCTGAAGATCTGGGAGACACGCGTTACGGGAAAACGGACGGATGCGCTTCCCGGTACGGTGGTTTCTGTGACAAAGAAAGATTTTTCCGTGGCTTGCCGTGATGAAGAGCTTCGGATACTGACTGTGCAGCCCGAATCAAAAAAACGTATGGCTGCAACTGTATTTTTGAATGGACGCGGTGTGAAAGCCGGCGATTGTTTTTTGCAATAAGGAGTAAGACGTTTTATGGTATCAGCAGTGGAAATGGCGGTTAATCCCAAGAAAAGGGTGTTCCTTGCGCTGGTTCTGTTCAGTGCGATTGTAACGGCCGTTCTCTTGTTTTTTGTCTGGAAGGTAACCTATCTGGGCTTTGAAGCCATCAGTCAGTTTTTACCGGCAGCTTTTGGTTTTCTGGTATTTGGAGCCATAGTCTTCCTGTTTGCGGGGGAGCTTGCAATCGTGCTGGCAATTTTGGGTATGCCGCTGCCGAAAATTTTATATTTCTGGTCCTGGAAGGCAATCAATTTTCTGTTTCCCTTTGCAGTGGGGTTAGGGCGTATCCTTAATATTCCCAGGGAAAAAGTGGAACAGAGTTTTGTGGCGGTGAATAATGCGCTGGTGAAGCAGCATCATGTGAAGGTCCCTTCGGAACGCCTGCTGATCCTGACGCCCCATTGCCTCCAACTGGATACCTGTCCCCGGAAGATCACCCGGAATATCGAAAACTGCCAACAGTGCGGCGGATGTTGCGTGGGAGGGTTGCTGGGGTTGTGCCATAAGTACCACATGCATTTTGTGGTGGCAACGGGAGGTACGCTGGCAAGGCAGATGGTAGCCAAAGCGCGTCCCAAAGCTATTATTGCAGTGGCCTGCGAGCGGGATCTGACCAGCGGGATCCAGGATGTGTTTCCCATTCCGGTCATAGCGATTTTTAATGAACGTCCTTTTGGTCCCTGTTTTAATACCCGGGTCAGTATTGATAAGGTAGAAGAAGCTATCAGATTATTGAGTGAAGACCTTCCGGAGGAAGTCAGTGCGTAAAGAAAGGTTTTCAAAGGATAATAAGGCAGTTATAAATAAGAAAATTCCGGTAAACGGAAGGGAAGCCGCTTTGCTGGCGTTGTTGCAGATCTGGCAGGAAGGGGCCTATACGGCTATTGCGCTGAACCGTATTTTACGGCAGGCCAGGCTGGAGGAACTGGACCGGCGTTTTGCCACGGAACTGGTCAATGGCGCTGTCAAAGCAAAAGGCACGTTAGATTATGTGCTTGGGAAGATGGTAAACAGACCCCTTCAGAAGCTGGAACCGGTTATTTACTGCATTCTGCACCTGGGGTTATACCAGATTTTTTATACAGACCGTATCCCGGATTCTGCTGCCTGTAATGAAAGTGTGAATCTGGCTAAAAAATTCAGCCACAAAGGAACGGATAAGTTTGTGAATGGAGTGCTTCGAAGCGCGCTCCGGCAGAAAGAATTATTGTGGGAGAATATCCAAAACGATACTTCACTGTGTCTCTGTCATCCCCGCTGGCTGGTGGAACGCTGGCGAAAACGGTTTGGCGACGAGGAGACAAAGGCATTATGCTGCTGGGATAATGAACCGGCAAACCTGTGCCTGCGGGTCAATACCCTGATGACGACCCGGGATGCTTTTTTACAGGATCTCCGGGAAACGGGCTGTGAAGCGGAGGTATCTTTGTGGTGTCCCGATGGGATTGTCATGACGAAATCTCCCGGGTTGCCCGTTATACTGTTAAAATTTCCTTACAGCTTTTATGTACAGGATGAAAGTTCCATGCTGCCGGCCATGGCTTTGCAGCCGCAACCGGGAGAACGGGTGCTTGACATGTGCAGCGCGCCGGGGGGCAAGACAACGCATATTGCCGTGTTGATGGAAAATAAAGGCTGCGTGACGGCCTGTGACATATATCCGCATAAATTAAAATTAATTGAAGAAAACGCAAAACGCCTGAAGATAGGGATTATTAAAACGGAATTGCAGGACGGAACCGTTTTTCGGGATGAGTGGAAAGAAACATTTGACCGGGTATTAGTGGATGCGCCCTGTTCCGGATTAGGCGTGCTGCGTCGCCGTGCGGAAGCGCGCTGGACAAAAACTGAAAAAGGCTTGCAGGATTTTCCGGCACTGCAATATACAATTCTGGAAAACGCCTGCCGTTATGTAAAACCCGGCGGGGTTCTGGTGTACAGCACATGCACGATGGAAGAAAATGAAAACGGAAAACTGATAGAACGTTTTTTAAAGAGCCACAAGGAGTGGAAACAGACCGGGTTCCCGCATCCCCGTACGAAACAGTCTGTGAAAGAGCTGCAATTGTATCCGCAGCGGGACGGTGTGGATGGCTTTTATCTGACGGTACTGCAAAAAGAAAAAAAATGTTATGAAGACTGAGATTTTTGGAATGCCTTTGCCCCAGTTACAGACGGCGCTGGCAGAACTGGGACTGAAAAAATTCCGGGCGAAGCAGATTTTCGACTGGTTATATAAGAAATGTGTATTTGATTTTGCTTTGATGAGCAATTTAAGCAAAACGGAACGGCAATTACTGCAGGAAACTTTTTCGGTTCTGCCTGCGGAAGTACATATTGTCCGTAAACTGGTATCTTCTGACGGGCTGACCCGGAAATTTTTACTGGAGCTGCCAGACGGGAATCTGATTGAGACCGTGCTTATGCATCATGATTACGGATACAGCGCCTGTGTTTCCAGTCAGGTTGGCTGTGATATGCATTGTTCATTCTGTGCCAGCGGTCTGCACGGCGCAGTGAGGAATCTGACGGTTGCCGAGATTGTGGGGCAGGTGTATCTTTTCAATCTGCAGCTTGTTTCCCTGGATGAACGGGTAAGCCGTGTCGTGGTTATGGGAAGCGGTGAGCCGATGCTGAATTTTGATGCGGTATTCGGCGCTTTGCAGTTTTTGCATCAGCCGGATGTCGCTAATATCGGTTACCGCAATATGACGGTTTCCACCTGTGGCATCCTGCCCGGCATCGAAAAGATGAAAGCGCTGGGGGTTCCTGTGAATCTGGCGATATCACTCCACGCGGTAAAAAACGAACTGCGTACAGCGCTTATGCCGGTCAATCAGGGGTTCCCGTTCCCGGATGTGATCGCGGCAGCAGAAGAATATGCCAGAAACAGCGGGAGACAGGTTACGTATGAATATATTTTGCTGGCAGATATAAATGACAGTGATGCGGATGCAGAACTGCTGGCAGAATATCTGCGTTATAAACAGGCCAGTGTAAATCTGATCCCTGTTAATCCGGTTCCGGAAAAAGGTTTCTTCCGGCCCGGAGCGAAACGGATTGAACGGTTCTTATCAATCCTTCAGCGGCGCCGCATTCCTGCGACGGTCCGCAAAGAGATGGGGAAGGATATTAATGCGGCATGTGGACAACTGCGGGCTGCGGTCGCCGGCGATAATGAAAAGAGGAAGCATTATTGAAAGTATCTGTATTTTTTTGTGATATTTCGTTTCCCTGCTAATCACTTAATCACTGACTGGAGGGATTGTTGTGTCAGTAGCGACCCGGACTCACAAGGGAAGAGTCCGAATGAATAATGAAGACAGTTTGCTGCTGGAACGCCCGTATTTATTTGCGATTGCAGATGGCATGGGCGGATATAATGCCGGAGAGGTTGCCAGCAAACTGGCTTTGGAAAAGTTAAAAGCGGAAAAAGAGGATCTGTACGGTAAAAACGGTTTTGCCCTGGTTTCCAAGCTGTATCAGATTATGCGGGATATAAATGTTGAGGTTTACCAGAAGGCAAAATCAGAATTCGCATTGGAAGGAATGGGGACTACTCTTTCCGGTATTTATTTTAACGGAAAGGGTAAAGGCTATGTTTTCAATGTGGGGGACAGCAGGGTATACCTGTTGCGCCAGAATCATCTGAAACAGATCACCAGAGACCATTCCCTGGTAGCGGAAATGGTGGAGCACGGCGAAATTACCCGGGAGGAAGCTTTCCACCATCCCCAGAAAAACATGTTGACCAGAGGAATCGGGGTCAATAAAAATGTTAACGGTGATGTGTTTGTCGTAGATATTTATACAGATGATATTATCCTGATCTGCAGCGATGGGCTGACAGACATGCTGCATGATAAAGAGATCGCGGAGTTTCTTCAGAAAGAAGATGCAGAAGCATCCGCAGATGCATTGCTAAGTGCTTCGCTGGAAAAAGGTGGAAGAGACAATATCTCGTTTATTATATTGAAGTTGGATCGGAAAGAGGTGGAACACGATGGTCGGTGAGATTTTAAACGGACGCTATGAAATTTTAAAATCCGTTGGATTTGGCGGCATGGCTGAAGTATATCTGGCCAAAGATGTTCTGTTGGACCGGAAAATTGCCGTCAAAGTGCTGCGCAAAAAATTTCTGGACAGTAAGACACAGCTGGAACAGTTTAAACGGGAAGCCCGTTCTGCCGCCAGGCTTATTCATCCTTCCATAGTGACAATTTATGATGTCTGCGATGAAGGGGATATCAGTTATATTTTGATGGAATATGTGGAAGGAGTCAGCCTGAAAGCGTTCGAAGAACAGAACGGACGTATGGATCCGGCGCTGGCGGTCGCTCTGACGGCACAGCTTGCTTCGGCACTGGATCATGCCCATAAACATAATATTATCCATTGTGATATCAAACCCCAGAATATTGTTCTGACGGAAGCTATGGTGCCGAAGATTGTTGATTTTGGCATTTCCCGTATCGTTTCCAATGAAACCATGGCTTTTACGGCTTCCGTAGTAGGCTCTGTACATTATTTTTCGCCGGAACAGGCCCAGGGACTGGCGGTTACGGCTCAGTCCGACATTTACTCACTGGGGATCGTATTTTATGAAATGCTGACGGGAAAGGTTCCGTTTGACGGAAACAACGCAGTTTCTGTTGCCCGCAAGCAGGTAGAGGAGCAGGCGCCTCCTTTAAAAGAATTCTGGCCGGAAGCGCCTGATGCGCTGCAGAAAATCATTGATAAAGCGCTGGCTAAGAACCGGGAAGACCGTTATGCCACTGCCGAGGATATGAAAAATGATCTGATGAAAGTAAAGAACCTGATCTACCCCAGTAAGAATAATGACACATTCCTGGACCGGACTATTCCTTTGCAGGCGATCGCAGTCAATTCACCGGTTAAGGCAGCCGTTGCAGGGGCAAATCCGCTGCGTACAAAATCAGAGGCGGAACGGGACCGGTTTCGGACCCGGCTTATCCGGAATTTGCCAGGTTTCCTTACAGAAGAAGTGGAAGATGACACAAATGAACAGGTACAGTATGAGGAACCGGGGAGTACAAGGAAAGTAACGCCTGTTTCAGCTGTACAGGATGAATCAGATACGGCAGTTGCAGCGGCGGCTTCTGCGGGGGCTGCGGTTGTCTTGTCCGGGGCGGAACCGGAGCAACAGTCGCTGTTTACTGAGGAAACGGATATTGTCGGAGAATTGAAGAATGCGGGGGATTCCCGGATATCTGGGGGGGCAGAGACGGGCCGTCCTTTTGTCGCGGATAAAGGCATGCCGGAGGAAAATCAGGCTGCGGGCCCAATAGTGGCCGGGGAAACGAATGTGAAACCGGTAGTTATTCCCGTTGCTGACAGGTCTGGCCATGCTGAACCGGATCTGGTTGAACCCGGAACCATGCCATATGACAAAAAGCTGTCTTCTGTTACAGCTTCGGCAGCCGAAGAAAATCATCCTGATGTTGCTACGGACAGGATTGAAGAACCGGAGCCCGAAGCTGAGGTAAGAAATAACAAAAAGCAGAAAAGAAAATTCGGCTTTTTGGGTAAATTGCTGGCAGCCTTATTGTTGTTGATCCTGCTGGCGGCAGGTGGGATCCTCTATTTCTTTGGTACTTCCAAACCGGATATTGTTGTTGCGGATGTCAATGGAAAAACGGTAGCGGAGGCACAGAAGGTGCTGGAAGCGCAGGGCTTTAAGGTAGAAATAGAAAATAAAGTGGATCCCGGCGTTAAACCCGGTATGGTATTACGGATGGATCCGGTAGCGGGAATCAAGCGTAAAGAGGGTGCGACAATTACGTTAGTTGTTTCCGCGACAGAACAGATGGAAACGGTTCCAAAGATTGTCGGGCTGAAACAGGATCAGGCAGAGAAGCTGCTGTCAGAGAGAAACCTGCGGATTGAAAAGATTGAATACAAATGGGAAGATACGAAACCTGAAGGTATCATTCTGAGCCAGTCGCCGGAAGAAAACAGTAAACTGGGCGATAATGGCGCCGTGAATATTGTTATCAACAAAAAAGAAGAAAAACAGATATCGCTGCCTAATCTGAAAGGGTTGACGTTAGCTGAGGCCAGAAAGAAGCTGGAAGATCTGAAACTGAAGGTAGAAGTGAAAGAAGAGGACAGTGATAAGAATAAAGATACGGTAGTCGGAATGTCGCCGGGCGAGAATGATTCCATAATGGAAGGTTCTACCGTGGTTCTGCTGGTATCTAATGCGAAAAAACAGACTGCCTTCCCGGTTTCGCCTGACAAGATTAACAGTAACAGCGGACGGAGTAATGGCAGTGTTACCGTTAGTAAAACGACAGGAGCCCGTTATGCCGAGTTTGTAGTTCCCGGAACCGGGATGCATACAGTACAAATCGTTTCTAATAATGGCAGCACGCAAAAAGTGGAAGTATCCGGTTCTTATAACGGTGGTGTACGTTTGCGTACAAAAGTTGACAGCGATGTACAGCGCGTCGGGTTTTATGTGGACCACAGACTGGTAGAGGAGAAGAGTTGGTAAAGTCGGGATTGGTGGTACGGTCTTACAGCGGGTACTATTACGTGATCAGCGATGGTATGACGATAACCTGTAAGGTTAAGGGCCACATGAAGCAAAAAAGGTTTTCCTTATGTACCGGAGACCGGGTGCAACTGGAACTGGATCCGGAAAACGGAACAGACGAAGGGATGATTACTTCTGTGCTGCCCCGTAAGAATTATCTGGAAAGGCCGACTGTGGCGAATCTCGATCTGCTGGTAATTACGTCGGCACTGGTACAGCCTGATTTCAGTTTCCTGATCATGGATAAACTGCTGGTACTTGCCCAGGCGGCAAAGGTTCCGGCTGTGATCGTTCTGACAAAAGCGGACCTGGCAACGCCGGAACAGATTGATTCCATCACATCCGTTTATAATAATATCGGGTATGAGACTTTTGTAACGTCCGTAAAAACCGGTTTGGGAATTGAAACACTGCGAAAACGTATTGCAGGGAAAATTACAGCTTTTGGCGGACCCAGCGGAGTAGGAAAATCATCTGCTTTAAATGCCATTCAGCCTGGCGTTATGAGGACTACAGGAGAGGTCAGCAGTAAAATAGGAAGAGGAAAGCACACCACGAGGTTTACGGAACTCATTCCGTTTAATGGCGGATACCTGGCTGACACGCCTGGTTTTGGCAATGTCCTTATGGATACAGTTACTTCTGAAATATTGCCTGCCTGCTTTCCTGAATTCCGAAAGTATGAGGAAGAATGCAAATTTTCTCCCTGCAGTCATACCCATGAACCGGTCTGCGGTGTGAAGGATGCGGTGAAAGACGGCAGAATCGCTTCGTCCCGTTACGCATCTTATTTATCAATACTGGAAGAACTGAAAGATAACAAAGTGAGGAATCGAAGATGATCAAAGTAGCTCCGTCGATTTTATCAGCTGATTTTTCCTGTCTTGGCGATGAGGTTCGGAAAATTGAAAAAGCCGGCGCCGACTGGGTGCATATTGATGTGATGGACGGCAATTTTGTGCCGAACCTGACCTTCGGCGCGCCGGTTGTCAAAAAAATCAGGAAGGTTACCAACCTGTTTTTTGACTGCCATCTGATGGTGGATCACCCGGAAACCTATATTGAGGATTTTGCCGCAGCCGGTGCAGACCAGATCGTGGTGCATGCGGAAGCCACAAAGCATTTGCACCGTTGCATACAGGCTATCCATGCCAAAGGAATCAAAGCCGGGGTGGCTTTAAACCCGGCCAGTTCTTTATCTTTGGTTGAAGAGATGCTGTCTGAAGTAGATATGGTGCTGCTGATGACCGTGAATCCCGGTTTTGGGGGGCAGAACTTTATTTCAAGTGTATTGCCTAAAATCAGCCGGCTACGCCGCATGATGGATCTTGCCGGACTGAAAACCGACATTCAGGTAGACGGCGGTATTAATGCGGAAACGGCAAGGCAGGCAGTTGGGGCCGGGGCGAATGTGCTGGTGGCCGGCTCGTATGTATACGGTGCGAAAGATGTGAAAGCTGCGATCCAAAGCCTGCATGTGTAAACGAACAGTGCCGGCAGGATTTGCCGGTCTGTGCCGGAGAGCATGGCATCCCGTATGATTGACAGGCAGGAAAAATCGTATTAAACTATATATTGATATTAGTCTTTGGGGCAGGGTGAATGCGCCGGCAGGAACCGGGTGCATAATTCCCAACCGGCGGTACAGTCCGCGAGCCGACAGCGCCATGGGTGCCGACGCACGATCCGGTGTGATTCCGGAACCGACAGTATAGTCTGGATGAGAAAAGACGTATATGGCAGTAATTTTGACCATAGGGAATGCCTCATGACATTTCCTGTGGTTTTTATTTTGGAGGCAGAAGGTATGCCGGACCATGAATTTTATATGAGAAAGGCGTTGGCGCTCGCTAAACGGGCAGAAGGGTACACCAGCCCGAACCCCATGGTCGGCTGTGTAATTGTCGACCGGGACGGTAACGTAGTTGGAGAAGGATGGCATCACAAGGCCGGAACACCTCATGCGGAGGTTAATGCCATTACTGATATGCTTGCAGGACATGCGCAGGGACATACAGCGTATGTCAGCCTGGAACCCTGTTCGCACTGGGGGAGGACCGGCCCCTGCTGTGAGGCTCTGATACAAGCAGGGATCAAACGGGTGGTAGCCGCAATGGAAGACCCGAATCCCAGGGTAGCGGGTAACGGGTTTCGTCGTTTGCGGGAAGCTGGCGTAGATGTCATTACGGGTGTCTGCGAAAAAGAAGCAAGACGCCTGAATGAACACTTCTTACTGTGGGTTAGCCAAAACCGTCCTTTCGTCAGCCTGAAATTTGCGGAAACGCTGGATGGAAAGCTGGCTACATCAGGCAGGGATTCCCATTTTGTCACCGGGCAGGAGGCGCATGTTTACAGCCACTCTCTGCGTAAGATACATGACGGTATTTTAGTGGGGATCGGCACGGTGCTGGATGACGATCCGGAGCTGACCACCCGGCTGGTGGAAGGGAAGAACCCCGTGCGTATCATATTGGACAGTAAGGCCAGGATTCCTCTGCAGGCGAAGGTATTGAACGGGGAGGCGGAGACGCTGCTGGTTACCGGTCCGGATGCTGATCCGGAAAAATGCAGACTGTTACGGCGCATGGATCATGTGGATGTAGTTACGCTTCCCTGTGCAGAAGGAAAAGTTCCGGTTTCGTATTTACTGCAATACTTATATGAACATGAAATTGCTTCCGTTTTGGTGGAAGGCGGAAGCGAGGTTTTGGGGTCGTTTCTGGATGCCCGGGCTGCGGACAGGGTGTATGCTTTTATTGCCCCGAAGCTGGTGGGTGGCAAAGAGGCTCTTCCTGCTATCGGAGGAAACGGGATCCCTGTTATGTCGCGCTGTGCGTCTGTCGCAGAGCCGGAACTGATTCCATTAGGAACCGACTGGCTGATTACCGGAAGGGTTCTGTTTAACGAAGAGAAAATCTGAGTCAGAAAGTGTAACCTATAATTTTAAGGAAGAGTTTATCATGTTTACAGGTCTTATTGCTGAACTTGGCACCGTAGAAAGACTGGCAGAAGGGAGCGCGAGCTGCCGCATGACGGTTCGTGCCGCAAAAATACTGCCCGGTGTGAAAATCGGGGACAGTATCGCGGTAAACGGAGTCTGTCTGACGGTAGTACACCTGCAGGGCCACACATTTACGGCGGACGTGATGCCGGAAACCGTACGCAGGACTACCCTGCATCTGCTGCAGCCGGGGGACAGGGTAAATCTGGAAAAAGCGCTGCGGCCCATCGACGGGCTGGACGGGCATATCGTGCAGGGGCACGTGGAAGGCGTGGGAACGATTCAGCAGATTGTTCCGGAAGGCAACGCGCTGGTATATCGCATAGAAGCGCCCCGGGAACTGTTGCGTTATATTGTGGAAAAAGGTTCCATCGCCGTGGACGGCATCAGTCTGACGGTGACAGAGGCAGATGATACCGGATTTGGCGTTTCCCTGATTCCCCATACGGCAAAGATGACCACGTTGGGTTATAAAAGTGCGGGAGATGCAGTGAATCTGGAAACCGATATCCTGGCCCGCTATGTGGAAAAAATGCTGGGGCTGCGATATAAAGTAAACGGTTCCGGTGCCGGGCGTACCGCCATTTCCGGTGAGAAGCCTGAGCAGGAAACGGAACTGACAGAGGAGTTTTTGCTGCGTCACGGTTTTTAAAAGGTGAGTGTATGACGGATTTAGTTTTCCGATAAAGAGACAGAATGGGAGAAGGGTATGAAGGACTTTACATTTAATACGATAGAAGAGGCCATCGCTGCCATCAAGGCAGGGAAGATGGTGCTGGTTACCGATGACGAGGACCGGGAAAACGAAGGCGACCTGATCATGGCGGCAGAATTCTGTACCGGGGAAGCCATTAATTTTATGGCTAAAGAAGCACGGGGACTGATCTGTATGCCGGCTGACGGGGAAATTATGGACAAGCTCCAGTTCGGCGCCATGGTTTCCCATAATACGGATAACCATGAAACCGCCTTTTCCGTTTCCGTTGACCATGTAGATACCACTACAGGCATATCGGCTTATGAGCGGGCCTATACGATGAAAAAAGTAACGGAACCGGGAGCCCAGGCTATGGATTTCCGCAGGCCCGGCCATGTTTTCCCGTTGCGAAGCCGTAAGGGCGGCGTTCTGGTACGTACAGGCCACACGGAAACCACGACAGACCTATGCAGACTGGCGGGCCTGACACCTGTCGGTATCTGTTGTGAAATTATGGATGAAGACGGTTACATGATGCGTACGCCGCAACTGATCGAGTTCGCAAAAAAACACAATCTGGTTTTCATCACGGTGGCATCGCTGGTAGCGTACCGCAAGCAGCATGAAAAGATGGTGCACCGGGTTGCGGAGGCAAAGCTTCCTTCCAAGTTTGGTACTTTTAAGATCATTGCCTATGAAAACGATCTGGATGACCTGTGTCACATCGCGCTGGTCAAGGGAGAGGTTGCTGGAAAGAAAGATGTAATGGTTCGCGTCCATTCGGAATGCCTGACCGGTGATGCTTTCGGCAGCCTGCGCTGCGACTGTGGCGACCAGCTGGCTTCCGCTCTGCGCATGATTGAAAAAGAAGGCTGCGGTGTGGTCGTCTACATGCGGCAGGAAGGCCGGGGCATCGGACTGGCAAACAAGGTACGCGCGTATGCGTTGCAGGATCAGGGACTGGATACGGTAGAGGCCAACGTGCGGCTGGGGTTTGCCCCGGATCTTCGTGATTACGGCATGGGCGCCCAGATTTTGTCGGACCTGGGACTCACCAGCGTGCGGCTTATCACCAATAATCCGGCAAAACGTGCCGGCCTTTCCGGTTACGGTATCACGGTCACCGGCAGGGTTCCCATTGAAATTGCACCCAATCAGTACAATGAGTTTTATCTGGAAACCAAGGAAACTAAGATGGGGCATGAGCTGTCGGAACTGCATCTGGGATGTCATTGCGGCAATCATAAAGAATGAGTTTGTGTACAAAATAATGCCGTTCCCTGACGGCGTAATTGAGCGTATTATACATTACTGTTAAAAAAAACTGAAAATGAATCATACAAGGAGGATTGAATATGAAAACAATTGAGGGTATGTTATCGGCAAAAGGATTAAAGCTGGCTATCGTAGTATCCCGGTTTAACGAATTTATTACCGGCAAACTGCTGGGCGGCGCGGAAGACGCCATCCGCCGTACGGGCGGCAACGCCGATGAGGTGGTTCTGGTCTGGGTGCCCGGTGCGTACGAGATTCCCCTGGCTGCGCAGAAGCTGGCGGAAAGCGGTAAGTTTGATGCAGTGATTGCGCTGGGGGCTGTGATCCGCGGTTCCACTCCGCATTTTGATTACGTCTGCGCGGAAGCGGCCAAGGGGGTTGCCCAGGCATCCATGAAGACCGGCGTGCCGGTGGCGTTCGGCATACTGACTACGGAAAATATCCAGCAGGCCGTGGAGCGTGCCGGAACCAAAGCAGGAAATAAAGGCTTTGACGCAGCCATGAGCGCTATCGAAATGGCAAACCTGTTTAAGAAACTGTAACGGAAAAGGATCATTATGGAAGAGAGTAAGAATAATACGTTGAACAAGACAGAAGAAAACAGTAAAAAAGATAACACTGCGAAAGCAAAATTTATCGGTGAAGCCGATATCCTGACCAGGGCTACTGTAGGTGACGCACGCATTTATGTGGCCCGGACGACACGGCTTGTGCGTAAACTGTCTTTGCGTCACAATCTGTCCCATCTGGCCACGGCGGCGCTGGGACGCACGGTGACCGGCGCTTTGCTGCTGGCTGCCACTATGAAAAACGAGGAAGGTGTCGGGATAAAAGTAACCGGTGACGGACCAATCCAGGGAATTACGGGAGAAGCCCAGGGGGGCATTGCCCGGGGTTATGTCGGCAATCCGGATGTGTATCTGCCGCCGAAAAACGGTCATCTGGATGTAGGCGGCGCAGTTGGCAACGGTACCATTTCCGTGACCCGGTACACAGCCGGCGCGAAACCGTTTACCGGTACTGCAGAGCTTGTTGACGGTGAAATTGCAGATGACCTGACAAGATATCTGTATACATCGGAGCAGACGCCGTCTTCCGTAGGCCTGGGTGTATTAGTGGATGAGAAGGGCGATGTGCAGGCAGCGGGCGGCTGGTTTATCCAGGCGCTGCCCAACTGCAGTGAGGAAACGCTGGAGCAGCTGGACAAAAACGTGCGGAACACACCCTATGTTTCCAGTCTCATCGACATGGGCTTCACACCGGAGCGGATCATCCAAATGCTGGGAAAAGATATGAAAGTGGAAATACTGGACAGTTATCCGCTGCATTTCGGCTGCCGCTGCAGCCGGGAGCGGGTGGAAGGCGTCCTACAGACGCTGCCGAAAAAGGAACTGAACCAGCTGGCAGAGGATGAGAAAACAGAAATTACCTGTCCGTACTGCAATGCAAGGTACGAGTTCTCCCGGGAAGAGATTAAACAGCTTGCGCAAAAGGCAAAAAAATAGAAAGAGGGGGATTACCATGCTGAATCAGATTTCATTGTTTGCGGCCAACACGAAAGGCGCGTTAAGTAAAATAACGGGCGTGCTGGCGCAGTCGGATGTAAATATTTATACGATGCTGGCCACAGACAGCGCGGAGTTCGGCATTGTCCGGCTGATCGTTGACAAGTCGGAAGAAGCAAAGTCTGCGTTGGAAAAAGCCGGCTACCAGTGCCGCCTGGACAAAGTCCTTGCCATTGACATGGCTTCGGATAAGCCGGGCACGCTGAACCGGATCCTTTCTGACCTGCAGAACGCCAATGTGATGATACGCTATCTGTACATTTCCTTTGACCGCAGCGACAGTACGCCCATTGCGGTGTTCTGTACCGACGAACCGGAAACGGAAACCTTCCTGCGGGGCAAGGGCTACCGGTTGCTGGACCGTTTCTGACAGGGACTGTTTGTAATAGAATGAGGCGATACAAATGGAAATGCAGATGGAATTCATACGGAAGCTGCCGTCTCCTCAGGAGCTGATGCAGGATTATCCCCTTGGCGCGGAAGCGTTAGCTGTTAAAACCGCAAGAGATAAAGAAATCAGAAATATTTTTTCCGGCACGGATGACCGTTTCATTCTGGTGATCGGTCCCTGTTCGGCCGACAACGAGGATGCGGTGCTGGACTACGTTCACCGTCTGGCCGGCGTCCAGGAAAAAGTAAAAGACAAGCTGATGCTGATCCCCCGGGTCTACACCAATAAGCCCCGGACTATCGGTGTCGGCTATAAAGGCATGCTGCATCAGGCCAACCCGGAAGGGAAAGAAGACATGCTGGCCGGTATTACCGCCATCCGCAAGATGCATGTACGCGTCGTACAGGAGACCGGCCTCACCAGTGCGGAGGAGATCCTGTATCCGGAAAACCACCGTTATCTTTCCGACATTTTATCCTATGCAGCCATCGGCGCCCGTTCCGTGGAAGACCAGCTGCACCGGATGATTGCCAGCGGCGTGGGTATTCCCGTAGGTATGAAGAACCCAACCGGCGGCGACATCGGCGTTATGATGAACTCGATTGAAGCGGCCCAGCATGAACAGAGTTTCCTGTTCCATGGCTGGGAAGTGCGCACCAAAGGCAATCCTCTGGCTCACGCTATTTTGCGTGGTTATGTTGACAAATTCGGCAACAACATGCCCAACTACCATTATGAAGACCTGCAGGGACTGCTGGATGCCTATCATGAACGGGAGGTCGTCAATCCTGCCGTCATTGTGGACGCCAACCACTCCAATTCCGGGAAAAAATATCTGGAACAGATCCGCATTTCCAAAGACGTGATGCACAGTCGTCAGGTTTCCCCTGATATCCGGCAGCTGGTCAAAGGTATTATGATTGAAAGCTACCTGGAAGACGGCAACCAGAAAATCGGCGGCGGCGTGTACGGCCGTTCTATTACCGATCCCTGTCTGGGCTGGGCAAAGAGCGAACGCCTGATACAGGAACTGGCGGAGATGGTGTAAGTGTGTAAACCGAGTTGTCTGGCGTAAAAAATGCCTGCCGTTGTGGAACTGTTTCGGTAGGTGAATTTCAATCAGAAACAGTTGACAAAACGAACTTCTGTTTGTATAATACATACAGGAAAGTTCTCGGTGAATACAGGAGGTTCATTATGGCAGGTATTTCAAATGATAAATTACGGGCGCTGGACAGCGCCATGCGGCAGATTGAAAAGGATTTCGGAAAAGGTTCCATCATGCGTCTGGGCGAAGCCAGCGCCAAGATGAATGTGGAAACCATTCCGACCGGGGCCCTGTCTCTGGACATTGCGCTGGGGGTTGGTGGCATTCCCCGGGGACGTGTGGTTGAAATTTACGGTCCGGAATCTTCCGGCAAAACGACCGTAGCGTTGCACATGATCGCGGAAGCCCAGAAGATGGGCGGTTATGCGGCATTTATTGACGCAGAGCATGCGTTGGATCCCGAATACGCCCGCCGTCTGGGTGTGGACGTTGACAACCTGCTGATCTCCCAGCCGGATAACGGGGAGCAGGCGCTGGAAATCTGCGATGCGCTGGTGCGCAGCGGTGCGATTGACATTATCGTTATTGACTCTGTGGCAGCGCTGGTGCCACGCGCTGAAATTGAGGGGGAGATGGGGGACAGTCATGTGGGGCTGCAGGCCCGTCTCATGAGCCAGGCGCTGCGAAAGCTGACCGGCATTATTTCCAAGTCCAAATGCGCCACGATCTTCATCAACCAGATCCGCGAAAAGGTGGGCATCATGTTTGGCAATCCGGAAACTACCACCGGCGGCCGGGCGCTGAAATTCTATTCCACCATCCGCATGGAAGTGCGCAAGGTGGAAGTCATTAAAAACGGAAATGATGTAGTCGGTTCCCGCACCCGTGTCAAGGTGGTCAAGAACAAAGTGGCCCCGCCCTTTAAACAGGCAGAGTTCGATATCATGTACGGACAGGGGATTTCCCGGACGGGATGCCTGGTGGATCTGGGCGTGGATCTGGACATCCTGCAGAAGAGCGGCGCCTGGTTCTCATACGGCGACGTCCGGATTGGGCAGGGTCGTGAAAAAGCCAAGGAGTTTTTACGGGATAACCCGGAAGTGGCAGCGGAAGTGGAAGCGAGGATCCGCGAGCTCACAGTGAATAAACTGATGGCTCCGAAGGATGCAGAAGGAGTAGCGGCAGATGTTCCGGAACGCCAGCAGATCCCTGACAACCAGTGACGAAGTTTACGAATACGCATTGCGTTTGCTGGACCGTCGGGAACACGGTGAAAAGGAACTGGTACAGAAACTGCAACGACGTTGTCCTTCTGCCGGGCTGATCCGTGAAGTTGTTGCCCGGCTGAAAGAGCATGGTTTAGTAGACGAAGAACGGTATGCGAGATGTGTCTTTGCATCCTGGCGTGCCAAAAAGGTTTATGGCAGGCTGCATTTGCAGGCTGAACTTCTGAAAAAGCAGGTAGGGGAAGCATACATTCCGGTCATTTTATCCATGCTGAGTGAAGAAGAAGAGGCGCAGCGCGTTGAAGCGGCGTATAAACAAATTGCGAAACGCCGGGATAATAAATATGACTGTTCAACGGAAAAGGGCACAGCGGCACTGGTGCGGTACTTTTCGGCCAGGGGATTCGGGCCTTCTATGATCCGTATCGGGCTGGCATTTGCCAAAGAAACCATGCAAAACCGTTGAAGAAGCAAAAAGCATCCTCCTCCCAAATGCACGGTGTCTTTTTTGCAAGCACTGCAATGCTTTTAAAGCAACAATAATTTATGGGCGGCGCTGGTTCATTTCGTCGGCGCCGCCTTGACTTTTTGAGGATTTTTCATTACAATTATAGTTGCCAATCGTGTAAGCAAAATTAATCAGTATTTCCTATAATTAAAAAAATCGTATTTCACGAGGCGAACCACCGTATCGGTAGCCTATTTTTTATGTCAGAAACGAAGGAGGTGAGAGAAAATTATTGAAACAGTGCTTGCTGCAGTTGTAGCTTTGGCAGTTGGCGGCGGCGCAGGTTATGTGTTACGCAAAAATGTTGCGGAAGGCAAGCTTGCCACAGCGGAAGAAAAAGCCGGCCGCATGATCAAAGAAGCCGAAGAAGCAATTGAAGCAAAGAAAAAAGAATCCTTAATGGAAGCTAAGGAAGAGATTCATCGTTT
>DOSQ01000053.1 GCA_003512125.1 Acidaminococcaceae bacterium | reverse complement strand
ATCGAACTTTGCGCTTCCATGGGGTTTATTGACGCGGAACAGTTCCGCCGCCTGAAGGAAGCGGGCGTTACCAGCTATCATCACAATATTGAAACATCCCGCCGCAATTTCCCGAATATCTGCACTACCCACTCCTTTGAAGATAAAATACGCACCATAAAGATTGCCCAGAAAGAAGGCATGTGCGTCTGCTCCGGCGGCATCATCGGTATGGGGGAAACCTGGGACGACCGCATCGATATGGCGCTGACGTTAGCCGAACTGGATATTCAGTCTATTCCGCTGAATGCCCTGATGCCTATCAAGGGCACGCCGTTGCAGGACACCCCGCAAATTTCTGCGGAAGACGTGGCCCGCACGGTAGCGATTTTCCGCTTCATCAACCCCACGGCGAATATCCGCCTGGGAGCAGGCCGCGGCATTTTACCTAAATCTGGCGCGACTGTTATTGGGCGGGGTGCCTCTGCATCCATTACCGGAAACATGCTGACTACTGCAGGAGCCGCAACCATTGCCAGCGATATGGAAATGCTTAAGAAACTGGGACTGACCAATAAGCAGGAAGAAGCTGTTTTACCGGGAAACTGATAAAAATGTAATGAAGAAACCCTGCCGGGTAAAAGACGGTATTCTGTTACAGGAACTGTCAGCTGCACCGGCAGTTTTTTTTGACAACCGTGATGTAGATTAATTGCCTGTATGCCTGTGCTTTTTGTAAAATTTTGTTATCCTTAAGATTACGAAAGAATTATATTGTCGGTGGATTCTTTGAAGTAATTGAGAATGACTTATTGAGATGTTATAATAAAACATATAATGAAACAGCTTACGATAAGAATTTTAGGAGCAGAGTATTATGCATGCAATCATTAACGGGCGGATTGTCCTGAGTGATAAAGTTTTGGACGGATGCGTCCTCTTGTTTGATAAAAATATAACGGGAATTGTTTCACGTGAAACGTTTGACGGCGCTTGGAAAAATGAAAAAAAATGGCGTGGTCAGTTGCTGATGGTGACCGATGCGGATGGCAATTATGTTTCACCGGGATTTATCAATCTGCATATCCACGGCTGTGCAGGTGCAGATACGATGGATGGGGATGTCAGCGCTCTTGATATGATGAGCCGTTTTCTGGTTCAGACCGGTGTGACGGCTTTTCTGCCAGCGACTATGACATGCAGTATGCCTGTCATACATAAAGCGCTGGCAGAGGTACGGAATAGAATGACAGTGATTGTCCGGCGGCGGGAAGAACAGCACGGACCGGTGCAGACTGTGCAGAATCCGGCAGCGGAGCACAGTCTGTTGTCAGGCGCCAAAGTATTAGGCGCCTATTTGGAAGGTCCGTTTATCAGCAGTGCATATAAAGGGGCACAAAAGGAAGAAAATATCGTCACCGCGGATTTCATACACATCAGTGATTTTACCGATGTAATCAAAATTGTTGTGCTGGCCCCGGAAACGTTGGAATATGAAAAACTTAAAGATTTCATTACGCAGTGCAAAGCGCATAATATTATTGTTTCTCTGGGGCACAGCGCGGCGGATTATGATCTGGCTGTTCAGGCGGTTGCGGAAGGCGCTTCCCATGTAACACACTTGTGTAATGCCATGTCTGGTCTGCATCACCGGACTCCCGGTCTGATGGGCGCCTCTTTGGATACGGAGGTTACCTGTGAACTGATAGCCGATAATTTGCATGTGCATCCTGCAGTACAGCGAATGATTTATCGTATAAAAGGCTCGGAAGGTATAGAATTAATTACGGATTCCATGCGGGCTTGTGGTTTGCCGGACGGGGTTTCCGAATTGGGAGGGCAGACCGTTTATGTGCAAAACGGGGAAGCGCGGCTGGCAGATGGTACTATAGCAGGCAGCTTGGTTACACTGAACCGCGCCATGTTGAACTTCCGAAACAACACCGGTGCCACGGTTCCTGAAGTTGTCCGCATGGTTACAGAGAATCAGGCCCAGGAGCTGGGTCTGTTTGAAAAAATTGGAAGCCTGAGCCCCGGTGCGGCGGCAGATATTACCATATTTAACGAAGATTTCACGATTTTCCGTACGTTTGTGGATGGCTGCGAGGTTTACAAGAATCCGGATATCAATTAAAATAAAAAGCAACAAGACGATTTCGGTCAGGTCATTAAAAAAAGAGAGAGGTATATATGTTATTAAACGATATTATTCAAAAGCATCCCGCGGAGAAAACTGCATTTATTTTTAAAAATCAGTATACAACGTATGGTGAATTCCGTAAAAAAGTGGAAGACTGGGCGTTGTTTTTGCAGTCTCAGGGGATAAAAAGAGGCGACCGGGTTGGCCTTTTCAGCAAAAATTCAACGGACTTTGTGGCAGCCTACTTTGCTGTGGTCAGAGCGGGGGGCATAGTGGTTCCTTTTAACTTCCAACTGATTGCTCCGGAAATTGCCTATATCGTAAAAGATACGGAAATGAAGTTGATGTTGACGAAAACTCCGTTGGATGTGAAACAGGCTTTGCGGGATTTAGGCTGGGAACAGGAACTGAAACAGTTTACCTTTGAGGAGATGGTGCCTCCGGCAGGGGCGGAATTTACAGATTACGCTCTGGAAGAACAGGATCCGGCTGCAATTATTTATACATCCGGAACGACAGGCCGCCCCAAAGGGGCTATGCTGAGCCAGGGGAATATTGTGCATAATACACAGGATTTCATGGCAATTACCAGAATGCAGGAAGATGATATCGCACTGTGTGTATTGCCTATGTATCACTGTTTTGGCTGGATTTGCACGGTTTGTGCCAATTTGTATATCGGTGCGACCCAGGTGGTCCAGGAGACCTATCAGTTTGGCGATGCGATGAACCTGATCAGGAAATATAATGTAAATACCATGTGTGGTGTGCCTACCATGTTCCAGCTGTTTGTAAAAGGCGCAGAAGCAGGGGAACTGGCGCATTTCCGTTTCTTTATCAGCGGCGGAGCACCGCTGCCCCGGGTGCTGTACGATGCCTTTGCGAAAAAGTTCGGGCAGCATGTGCAGGAAGGGTACGGACTTTCGGAAGCAACGCCGGTTACCACGTTTAACCGTATTGATAAAACAAAACAAGGATCTATCGGTCTGCCGATTCCCCATGTGGAAGTGAAGCTTCTGGATCCGAATAACAGCGAAGTGCCTGTCGGTGAAGTTGGTGAACTGTGTGTAAAAGGGCCTAATGTAATGCTGGGTTACTGGAATCGCCCAAAAGAAACGGCATGGACGTTGCGGGACGGTTGGCTGCACACGGAAGATCTGGCTTATCGCGACGAAGAAGGGTGGATATTTATTGTAGACAGACTGAAGGATATGATTATCAGCAGCGGCGAAAACGTCTATCCCCGCGAGGTGGAAGAAGTGCTGATGACCCATCCGGATATTAAAGAAGCCGCAGTCGTCGGTATTCCCGACAAGCTGCGGGGTCAGGCTATTTGCGCTTATATCGTGCCAGAGGACGGCGGAACGAAAGATAAGCGTATGATTCGCAAATACTTGCTTTCCCGGATTGCTGCATACAAAGTTCCTAAGGAATTCATTTTCTGCGACCAGCTGCCCCGGAACAATACCGGAAAAGTATTGAAGAAAGTTTTGCGGGAACAATCGTTGGATAATCTGGTCAATCGGAAACAGTAATTGCACTGCGCCTTACAATAAGAATCTCTCAGTAATAATCCGAAGAATTGGATTATCACAGTGTTGTAATTTCTGCATATACAACAAGAACGGTCACTCTGCTTTTCAACAGAATGACCGTTCTTATTTTTTCTTTTAGCGTTTGGTAATCAGTTCTTTACCTGCCTTCAAGGCTGTTTTGTTTGCTTCTTCCGTTCCTTTTGGTACACGGTTCAGTACCGCTTTTTCCAATGCTTCATCCGAAACGCAGTGGGTCAGTGCTACCACGGCACCCAAAGCTACGATGTTGGCAAACAGGGATTTTCCGCAGGCGCTTACCGCTGTGTGGGTGATGGGAAGGTCAATCCTTTCCTTAAACGTTCCCGGCACTTCCTTTACAAAAAGGGAATCTGTGATAACGATACTGTCTTTGCTGCAGTCTTTCGTGTATTTGTTTGCTGCTTCCTGGCTCATAACCAGCAGCACGTCCGGGCAGGTTACCCGGCCAAAATAAATTTTGTTGTCGGAGATAATGGCTTCCGCTTTGGAAGAACCGCCCCGGGCTTCCGGTCCGTAGGACTGGGACTGTATGGCTTCCTTGCCGTCGAGGATCGCTGCTTCCGCTAAGATGATACCGGCTGTAATCAGGCCCTGGCCGCCGGTCCCGGAGAATCGAAAATTATATTTCATGATTATTTCCCTCCCTGTGCGCGCCGGATGACTTCATCATAGGCTTCGGTATATTCCTGTACGTCGTTGGTCTCAAACAGTACGCCGATGGGAAATTTGCCTGCCGCGATGGCTTCGGCTTTCTTTTCTTCGTCCATCTTGTCCCAGGCTGCTTTCATCACGCCGTGGTCACGCTGCCATTCCATCATTTTGGCCGGGGAACCTGCCTTGTTCTGGCGCCCAAAATTGATGGGACAGGCTGATACACATTCGATGATGGAGAAACCCTTATGGGCGATGCCTTTGGCAATCAC
>DOSQ01000193.1 GCA_003512125.1 Acidaminococcaceae bacterium | reverse complement strand
GATGCGTTGCGCACGAGCCATTGAGAGGCGAAGCCTCGAGTTTCGAAGCCACAGACGAATGAATCCATGGAATAACAACCGTCCCCGGTTTTGCGGTGTCCTTTTTTGCAGTTATATTGTTTCAAATCTTTACAATTTTTCAGCCAAATCAGGGAACACACTCAGCGACCGTTTTAAGATTCCGTGGGTGTAAGCGATACACAGCCCGTAATTAGTCATAGGCACGTTCTGGTCGGCAGCGCAGCGGTACCGGTACTGCATTTCCCGCTCGTTCAGCATGCAGCCGCCGCAGTGGATGATCAGTTTGTACATGGACAGGTCTGCAGGGAATTCTGTGCCGCTGGTCCAGGAGAAGTGAAACTGTTTTCCGGTAAAGTCCTGAATCCATTTTGGCAGCTTTTCGGTGCCGATGTCCCCGCATTGGCGGTGGTGGGTGCAGCCTTCGGAGATCAGTACATTGTCTCCCTCCTGAAGCTGCTTCAGTGCTGCCACGCCCAAAACGGCCTGCTTCAGGTTGCCTTTGTGACGGGCCATCAGAATGGAAAAAGAGGTAAGCTTGATTTCTTCCGGTACCGCCTGATTGACCTTCCCGAATGCCTGACTGTCGGTAATGACCATTACCGGCGGCTTTTTCATGTTTTCCAATGCGTTGCGCACATTATTTTCCTTTGTGATGACAGCCACAGCGTCTCTGTCAATGATGTCGCGGATGGTCTGCTGCTGGGGCAGGATGAGACGGCCTTTGGGCGCGGCGCTGTCAATGGGGGTCACCAGCAACACAGTGTCCTCCGGTCTGATAAGGTCGGCGCAGATGGGAAAAGGCGCTTTCTTTTGGGGAACCAGGTGGGCCAACAGTTCTTTCAGTTCCCGGATGTTTTGCCCTGTGGTGGAGCTGACGGAAATCTGCGGTACTGTGGAAGGGATGACGTTTTGTTTTGTTGCCGGTTGCTTATATGATGCTGCGCCGTTATGTGCAGGGCCTTTTGCCGCATCTCTTTTTGAAACGGTTGCCGCTTTTGGGTCAACTGCATCCGCTTTCGTAAACACCACGATACAGGACAGTTCTTTGTCCTCGATGCGTTGCAACAGTTTCAAATCCTCGTCTGTAATACCTGTTGTGCTGTCGATGACGAGGATGGCGATGTCGGTTTTGTTTAACACCTGCAGTGATTTCTGAACGCGGAGCTGTCCCAGTTCCCCGGCGTCGTCGATGCCGGCGGTGTCCATCATCAGAACCGGGCCTAAGGGCAACAGCTCCATGGCTTTTAAAACCGGGTCGGTGGTGGTGCCCGGCACGTCGGCCACCACGGCCAGCTTCTGCCCGGTCAGAGCGTTGATGAGGCTGGATTTGCCTGCGTTGCGTTTTCCGAATAAACCGATATGGACCCGTTCCCCTGCCGGGGTTGCATTTAAACTGCTCATGAAAGTCTCCTTTTCCTTTGCGTTATGGTTTTGAAGAGTCGGTGAAAACAATAATGTCTGATGTATTTAATACGAAAGGCATATTGCATTATTTTTCAGGATATTGTATAGTATAGCGTGTTTGCTTCAATTATTATACCATGAGATGACAAACCGGCAACAGAGTGTGACAGCGTATGGACAATAACGTAAACAGAAATAAAAAACTGAAGATACTGATCCTTTCCGCCCCTATTGGCAGTGGTCACCGGATGGCTGCCGCTGCGCTGGAGGAAGCGTTGCTTTGCCTGGAAAACGTGGAAGTGGTGCAGGGGAACGTATTTGATTTTTTCCCGTCATTCATCGGGAAGGCGTTTCTGAAATTTTATGAAACCGTCCTGGCTGTTTGTCCCTGGCTGTACGCTTTATCCTACCGCTGGAGCAATCAGGGAGGCGGTTCTTTATGGATGCGCAACCTGATCAACGGAATGTTGCTGCGTCTGGGCAAACCATTTATCGAAGAGGTAAAACCCGATGCCGTATTCAGTACCCATGCTACGCCTACGGGAATTCTTTCAATGTATAAACAGAAATATGACACCAGCCTGTGGCTGGGGGTTGTGGTGACGGATTTCACCGTGCACCGCTGGCTTGTGTGTCCGGGGGTGGACGCGTATTTTGTGGCGGATGAAAAACTGTTCGGACAGATTGATTCTGCAGCAGGACATTCTAACACGCTGCCGGCACTTTATGGCTGGGGCATTCCGGTGCGCGGCAGGTTTACGGAAAAACAGGAAATTGCGGCAGTACGTCAGGAAACGCGCAACAGGTACGACTGGCCTGCCGATGCCTTTGTCTGCCTGCTGGCAGGCGGAGGTGGCGGTATGCTGCCCATGGAAGAGATTGTGTGGAGCCTGCAAAACGAAAAGTTTAAAGATATTTATGTAGTGGCGGTTACCGGGCACAACGAAGGATTGCGTAAGAAACTGGAAGCGATGCGGGAGGCTTTTCCCGGCACGCAGGGGGGAACGGAAGCGACCGGGGCCGCTGAGGTTCCTGCAAATGGCGATCCACTTCAAAATCAAAAATATATCTCCCGTCTGACGGTACTTGGCTTTACCGACGAAATGCCGCAGCTCATGCAGGCGGCGGATGTGGTCATTACCAAAGCCGGCGGGGTCTCTCTTGCGGAATGCCTGGAGTGCGGAGCAAATATTTTGATCTATCATCCTCTTCCCGGGCAGGAGCAGGGAAACACGGCATTTTTCCAACAGGAGTATGGAGCTGCGGCAGTAACGGATATCCGGCAGTTGGATGATTATCTGGAACGTGAGAGGAAGGTTTCCCTTCCGGAGCGGTTGCAAAGGCAGAACACACGGAAACAGCGTTACGGATGCCGTGCTGCGGCGGGACGGGTTGCGGAGCTCACTGACAAACTGCGGAACAGCTGATTCCCACCCGTATTCCCGCTGTTTTGCTGATGCTTTTTTTATTCCGGATATTTTACAGTTTTTTTACTATTTAATGAAGAAAAAATGAAAAACACATTGACTTTATGACATCCGTTGTGCTATGTATATAAAGTAACACTGAAAATTGAACAGGGCATGTAAGGGCACCCAAATTTAAGAAAAGAGGCGGTTTAATGGAACGTTTTTACTGGGCTGCGCTGGGAGCTGCCAAAGGAATTGATACGGCGCATTTGCTTGCGCTGGTCAGGTCTTTTGGCAGCCCACAGGATCTGTATGAGGCGGAGGAAGCGGACATTCTCGCTACGGGAATCCTTTCACCGGAACGTACTGTAAAATTTGTTGAATGCAACAGGAAGAACAGAAAGCTTCCGGAACTGTTGCAGGAGCAGTGTGAGAAGTTGCATATTTCGGTTGTTCCTGTTGGCAGTTCCGCTTATCCGGAGCGCTTAAAGCGGATTCAGCGCCCGCCGGCCGTTTTGTATGTGAAAGGAACACTGCCGGACTGCCGGTACAGTATAGGTATGGTAGGCTCCCGTATGGCCGACGCCTACGGAAAAAAGGCAGCGGCCTGTTTTGGCAGGGCGCTGGCAACGGCCAGTGTGGCGGTTGTCAGCGGGGGCGCGAAAGGAATCGATACAGCTTCCCATGAAGGGGCGCTGCAGGGCGGGGGAAAGACGGTAGCAGTATTGGGCTGCGGTCCGGATATTGTTTATCCGCCTGAGAACCGTAAGCTGTTTGAGGAAATCGAAGCAAACGGCGCGCTTATCTCAGAGTATCCGCCCGGAACACAGCCGGATCGGTTTCGTTTTCCGGAACGCAACCGGATCATCAGCGGAATCTGCCAGGGTATTGTGCTGGTACAGGCTGCGAAGCGGAGTGGGGCGCTGATCACGGCAGAGTTTGCCATGGATGAGGGACGCGAGGTGTTCTGCATTCCCGGCAACATCTTTACGGATAAAAGCGCCGGCCCCCACAGGCTGATCAAGGCGGGGGCGCGTCTGGTTGATTCCCCAGAGGATATTCTGGAGGAGGTTTTCCCGGAATTATGCGGAAGTGCCCATTCCAATCTGTTTGCGGGACTTAACAGCGCTGCGCCGCTGGGCAAATGCTCCGAAGAGCAGCAAAAGATACTGGACCTGCTGACCCGGGGGCCGCAGACGCTGGAACAACTGGTGAAAGCCACCGGTTTTGGCGTTGGAGAGGCCAGCGTCCTGCTGCTGGAACTGCAGCTGATGGGGTTAGTACAGATGGATTCCGGGCAACGCTATCTTTGCACCTGACGGCCCGCGAAAAGCGCCGGACAGCGTGCCTGCGGATCAATCCGTGTTTTCCTTAAATAAAACGTGAGTATAAAGCACGTGCGAGTTAGCTGTTTCAGCCGTCAGGCTGATTCTGTATAAAATGGTCATTACCCAAATTTTTTACGGGAGGATATATGAAAAAGAATCTTATCATTGTGGAATCACCGACCAAGTCAAAGACGATCACTAAATTTTTGGGAAAAAATTATGCGGTAAAGGCGTCCATGGGTCATTTGCGTGACCTGCCCAAGAGCACGCTGGGCGTGGATGTGGAGCATGATTTCACACCAAAGTATATCAATATCCGTGGCAAGGGAGACCTGATCCGCGAGTTAAAGGCGGAAGCAGCCAAGGCGGATAAAGTGTATCTGGCAACTGACCCTGACCGGGAAGGGGAAGCCATCAGCTGGCATCTGGCCCATATTCTGGGTCTGGATGATAAATCCCCCTGCCGGATCGAGTTTCATGAAATTACATCCGGTGCGGTGAAGGAAGCGTTAAAGCATCCCCGTTCCATCAATATGGCAATGGTAGATGCCCAGCAGACCCGCCGTATCATCGACCGCCTTGTCGGTTACAAACTGAGCCCGCTGCTGTGGCGCAAAGTACGTAAAGGATTAAGCGCGGGCCGCGTGCAGTCTGTAGCGGTCAAGATCATTGCAGACAGGGATAAGGCCATTGCCGAATTCGTACCGGAAGAGTTCTGGACCATCAAAACAAAACTGCGTGAAGAGGCGAAAGCTCCTCTTTTTGAAGCAGAAGCAAGCAAGAAGAACGGCGTGAAACTGGAAGTTCATAACGCCCAGGAAGCATTGGCAGTAGAAAATGATCTGAAACAGGCGAGCTATAAGGTGGAAGCAGCGTTCCGTAAAACGGTTTCCCGCCGGGCGTTACCGCCTTTTACCACCAGCACGTTGCAGCAGGAAGCGTCCCATAAGCTGAATTTCACGACCCGTCGTACGATGATGGTGGCCCAGCAGCTGTATGAAGGCGTTAGCGTCGGCAAAAGCTCTGCCGGTCTTATTACTTACATGAGAACAGACTCCACCAGGCTGGCGGACGAGGCTGTGACAGCAACCCGCGAACTGGTCACACAGCTTTTCGGCGGGGAATACTGCCCGGAAAAACCGAATGTTTTCAGTAACAAGAGCAACGCGCAGGATGCCCACGAAGCAATCCGTCCTACGTCCGTTACACGGACTCCCTCCGAAGTGGAACCGTATCTGACAAAAGAGCAGTTCCGGCTTTACAAACTGATCTGGGACCGTACCATAGCGAGCCAGATGACACCGGCGGTGTACGAACAGACAACGCTGACCATTGCGGCCGGGGCTTATGAATTGAAAGCCACCGGCTCGGTCATGACTTTTGACGGCCATCTGCGTCTGGCGGATAAGAAAGAACTGAATGCAGAGAAGCAGGCAGAGGTTCCGTTTATTAAATCCGGCACCGTACTGACCTTATATAAAGTGCTGCCCGGTGAACAGCATTTCACCGAACCGCCGGCGCATTATACAGAAGCATCCCTGGTTAAGAAAATGGAAGAAGAAGGCATCGGACGTCCTTCTACGTATTCTCCTATTATCCAGACGATCCAGACCCGGGGCTATGTAGCGCGGGAAGGCAAAAAACTAATGGCTACAGAACTGGGTGTCAAAGTGGCAGATATGCTGACAGGCCATTTCGGTGATATCATCAATATTCCGTATTCTGCCCGTATGGAAAATGAACTGGATGCCATTGCAGCCCATCAGGTCGATAAGGAAAAGACGCTGGCAGATTTCTATAAACCTTTTGAACAGCTGCTGGAAGAAGCGGACAGGGTGATCCCGAAAGATCCGCCTCCGTTGGAGTTAAGCGGTGAAAAATGTGAGTTGTGCGGCAAGGATATGGTCATCCGGGAGGGGCGCTTTGGCAAGTTCCAGGCCTGCTCCGGTTTCCCCCAGTGCCATAATACCAAACCGCTGCTGGTAAAGATAGGCGTACCCTGCCCGAACTGCGGGGGCGAGGTAACACAGCGCAGAACAAAGACAGGCCGTGTGTTCTATGGCTGTGAACATTATCCTGTCTGCGAGTTTACCTCCTGGGATAAGCCTACCGACAAACCCTGCCCGGTCTGCGGCAAACAGCTGCTGGAACGGGTAGAAGGGAATGGGAAAGTGAAATACTTCTGCTCTGATCCGGAATGCACGAATGCCGCGCCTAAGCGTGTGGGTCGCAGGAAAAAGGTGACGACTGCTTCGTTGCTGGCAGGAGATGCCGCGGAAGAAACAGAAAAACCGGCGGCCAAAAAGAAAGCCGGCAGGAAGGCTAAAGCCAAAACGACCGGAACAAAGAAAAGGGGCAGAAAGCCAGCCGCTAAAAAGACGGAAGCGTAACGTGTCTGTATAGTACAAATGCGTTGACAGGAGAACGTGATGACAGAAGCAATTTATCCGAGCCTGCCGGTACATGTGATCGGCGCAGGACTTGCCGGCAGTGAAGCAACCTGGCAGATTGTAAAGCGGGGCATCCCGGTCATTCTGCATGAAATGCGTCCGGGAAAATCAAGTCCTGCCCATAAAACCGAATATTTTGCGGAACTGGTCTGCAGCAATTCCTTCCGGGCCGGTAACGTGGAAAATGCTGTAGGTCTTCTGAAAGAAGAAATGCGGCGGCTCGATTCACTTATTATGAAGGCGGCTGACACTAACCAGGTGCCGGCGGGCGGCGCCCTGGCAGTAGACAGGGAACTGTTTGCCAGGGCCGTGACCGGTTTTATCCGGGAACATCCTCTGGTTACGGTAGTGGAAGAAGAAGTGACAGAGCCGGAGAATCTGGAGGGGCTGGTGATTTTTGCCAGCGGCCCGCTGACTTCTCCTGCGCTGAGCGAGGCCATTCAACGCATCATCAGGGCAGAATATCTGCATTTCTTTGATGCGGCAGCTCCCATTGTGGAAAGTGATTCCCTGGATTACGATATCATTTACCGTGCATCCCGTTATGATAAGGGGGAGGCAGCGTATCTTAACTGTCCTTTCTATACAAAAGAAGAGTATCTTGCGTTTTATGAAGCGCTGAAGTCCGCGGAAACGGCTGAAATTAAAGATTTTGAGCACAACGTGTTTGAAGGATGCATGCCGATTGAAGAGATGGCATACCGGGGCGAAGATACCATGCGGTTCGGCCCGCTGAAGCCAATCGGGCTGCGCGATCCCCGCAACGGAAAAGAGGCGTATGCGGTGGTGCAGCTGCGACAGGATAACGCAGCGGGTACCCTGTACAATCTGGTGGGTTTCCAGACCCATCTGAAATGGCCTGAACAGAAACGCGTATTCCGGATGATTCCCGGCCTGGAGAATGCGGAGTTTGTGCGTTACGGCGTGATGCACAAAAATACATATCTGAATTCCCCCCGATTGCTGAATGCAGATTTCCGGCTCCGGACAGACCCGAGATTCTTTTTTGCCGGACAGATGACCGGGGTGGAAGGGTATGTGGAGTCGGCAGCTTCCGGCCTGATGACGGGAATTCAGGCTGTCTGTGCGCTGAAAGGGCTGCCGCCTGTTGATTTTCCTGACATTACGGCCATGGGAGCCCTGGCCCATTATATCAGCAATCCGGCCATAACGGATTTCCAGCCGATGAACGTGAATTACGGTATTATGCCAGCCCTGGAGAAACGGGTACGCAAAAGAAGATTCCGGAATGAACTGTTGTCCCAGCGGGCGCTGCAGGCGTTGGAGCAGGTTAGTATCCGTTGTTCCACACTGTAATTATCTGCCATTAGAGTATATTGGAACGTTTCGGCAACTACAGGACAAAATATACAAATTTAAACTTCAAATTTAAATTTTCAAAAAATTTATTATTGTTTTAAAAAAATAAGTTTGCTTATTTTCTAAATTCATGATAGTATAAATTGACTCAATTTCACAGATATAGAATATAAACCGTATATCATTGGTGTTATGAGAGTCAGAGGATTGGCAGCATTGTTGAGGAGTGAAGCAATTGTCACAGGCAGAGCTGCGAAGTGAGTGGGCTGAAAAATTCTATAATTATCTGCTGGTTGAGAAGAATGGTTCCAGGCTGACCGGGGAAAATTACCGGAGGGATATTACTGATTTTGAACAGTTTATGGCCGGTAAAGCTGGAAAAGATTTCAACTGGAATGAGGTTCAGGTCATTCATATCCGTTCGTATCT
Organism: Acidaminococcaceae bacterium; assembly: GCA_003512125.1. Lineage (GTDB taxonomy): Bacteria > Bacillota > Negativicutes > Acidaminococcales > Acidaminococcaceae > Succiniclasticum. The sequence continues at coordinate 5,359 of DOSQ01000193.1, read as the reverse complement.
TGCCTGGCTCAACCACGAAAATTATGCCAGACGGACCATCGCCAGGCGCATTTCTTCCCTGCGTTCTTTTTATAAATTTTTATTGCGTGAAGAGTATGTAGGGCAGAATCCCTTTACAAAGGTACGTACGCCGAAGCTGGATAAACGGCTTCCGGTTTTTCTGGAGGAAACGGAGATTGATTCCCTCCTGGAGCTGCCCGATACGACGCCGTTAGGGTTACGCGATCAGGCTGTATTGGAAATGCTGTATGCGACCGGGTGCCGTGTTTCGGAACTGGCGGGTCTCCGGTTATCGGATGTTGATCTGAGCGGACTGTTTGTCCTGCTGCACGGTAAGGGGAATAAAGACCGTATCGTTCCTATCGGGCATACCTGTAAAGAGGCTTTTCTTCGTTATTATGCCAAAAGCCGCTCGCCCCTGATGGAGAAATACCATGAAAAAGAGCATCAGTATGTTTTTGTAAATAACCGGGGCGGGGTATTGACAGACCGCAGTGTACGCCGGATTCTGGATAAATATGTGCAGAAACTGGCATTGCAGAAAAATGTCAGTCCCCATACGATCCGGCATACCTTTGCAACACATCTGCTGGAGCATGGGGCCGATTTGAGGGCGGTCCAGGAACTGTTAGGACACGCAAGTCTGTCCACGACCCAGATCTATACCCATATTACGAATGAACGAATCAATAAAGTATATCAGAATAATTTCCCGAGAGCGTAAGCAACAAAGGTATTACAAATGGAGGTGCGCGAATGAAATTGCTTGAAAAGGCCCGTAAACTGAACAAACTGATGCAGAACGGGGAACGTGTCAAATACAAAGAAGTTGCGTCATTGCTGAAAAATCTGATTGACAGCAATGTTTATGTGATCGATGTAGACGGATCTATTTTGGGTTATAGTCTGCTGGATGAATTTGAATGTGATATTATGCGTGATCTGGTGCTGGCCGGCCAGCGTTTTCCGGAAACGTATATGGAATTTGTCAGTGAAACGACGGAAACCAATTCCAACATCAGCCATAAGGAGCAGAAATGTTCCTTTGTTGATGACAAAAAGTGTATGTATGGAGAGAAACGGACTACGATCGTGCCGGTTAACGGGAGTGGCGATCGCATTGCGACCCTGATTCTGGCCCGTTACGACAGGGATTTTAATGACGATGATTTGCTGCTGGCTGAATATGCGGCGGCGGTTATCGGTGTGGAAATTTTGCGGGAACGCGAGGTACAGGTCCAGGAAAACGCGCGTAAAAAGGCTATGGTACAGATCGCGTTTTCCACTCTTTCCTTCTCCGAATGGGAAGCGATCGTCAATATCCTGGCAGAGCTGAAAGGTACGGAAGGGATCCTGATCGCGTCAAAAATTGCGGACAGGGTCGGCATAACCCGTTCCGTGATCGTCAACGCCATGCGTAAGTTTGAAAGCGCCAACCTGATTGAGACCAAATCGCTGGGGATGAAGGGTACGTACATTAAGGTTAAAAATGAGTTTTTGCTGGATGAGATCCGGAATCAGAATGATTGATGTAAACTTTTTTAATTGTTTTTAAAGCACAGGGGAAACAACCAGTAAACTATGAGAAGTTTTTTCTATTTTTGGTCGGTGGCCGGAGTGCTGCTGACCGGTCTATATTGGCTGATGTACCGGCGTGGTTTTACATTTTTAAACCACGCTTTTGTTTTATGTTTCTTTTTGTTTTTACCGGTGCTTTTTTGCGCAGTCAATGTGTGGGGCCCCGGTCTTGACATTGCGCCGGGGCTGTTACGTCCCTTTGCCTTTCTGAGCGGGTACTGGCTGGCTTTTTTCCATTATTCCGTTTATGCGGGGATTCTGTATGTTTTGCTGCGGATCGCCGGCTTTATCGCGGGGAATGGAGCTGCATGGCAAAACACTTATACAATGTATGCCAAAAGCGCCTTTATCGTTGTGATGGCGGTTATAATTTATGGCGGCTGGAATGCATTGCATCCTGTTGTGAGGGAAGTGGAACACGATACGGGGAAAAAACTTCCGCAGCCGGTGAGAATCGTGCTGGTGACAGATATCCACCTGGGTTCCCTGTTCGGAAGACAGTATGCAGAAGAGCTGGCAGAGAGGATAAACCGGCAGAATGCTGACGTTGTCCTGTTTGGCGGCGATCAGGTGGATAACAGCCTTAATTACCTGCTGCGGGAAAAAAGCTATGAACCCCTGAAGAATATCCGCAGCCGTTACGGTGTGTATAGTATTTTAGGCAATCATGATCATTTTGACGGGCGGATACAGAGGGAAGTGGAACTGTTCCGTTCCGTCGGGTTCCGTATGCTTGTGGATGAGGCGGTCGATCTGCCCTGCCATATTCACCTTGTGGGACTGGAGGATTATCGTACAAGGCCACAAAACCCCTGTCTTGAACAGCTGGCCGGCCGCCGTGATCCCGGAAAAGCAAATTTACTGCTGGAACACCAGCCCCGGCGCTTTTGGGAAGCGGAACGGGCCGGGTATGACCTGTACATGGCCGGCCATACCCATGGCGGGCAGCAGGCACCGTTGAATCTGGTGACACGGCGTATGTACCTGCTGGATTACGGCAGTAAAAAATTCGGTAATATGCTGGGCGTGACTTCCTGCGGTTACGGTCTGTGGGGTTCTCCCGTCCGGATTGGCAGTACGCCGGAAATCGTGGTGATCACATTGCGATAGGGCGGCGCCAGACGTTTTTTTGATTGAGACTGCAGTTTTTTAGTTGAGAATTATTAAATAACCAATGAATAATACGAAAATGTTAGGCAACCTGCTGTTGCTGCTGACTGCATTAATCTGGGGTACTGCCTTCGTGTTTCAGCGCGTGGGCATGGACAGCATTGAACCGATTACGTTCAATGCGGCCCGTATGGCGCTGGCGGCAGTGATGGTGGGCGGACTTGCCAGTGTTTTACGGAGAAAAAGCAAAGAGAAATTGCAGCGCCATGCTGCCGCTTCGCAATCGTTCACTGAGACGGGAGCAGAGTGTGATCAAAGAACAAAAGAAGACGCGGCACAATGGAAGAGTACACTGAAAGGCGGTGTCTGCTGCGGCCTGTTCCTGACAGCGGGCAGTGTCTTCCAGCAGATGGGCGTGGTGTATACGACTGCAGGAAAGGCCGGATTTATCACGGCCATGTATATGCTTCTTGTGCCTATACTGAATTTTGTCCTGTTTAAAAAGAAAAACACGTGGCTTGTCTGGCTGGCGGTCTTTATTGGCATTGGCGGGATGTATCTGTTATGCGTAAAAGAAGATTTCAGCCTTACCCGGGGCGACATTCTGGTCTGTATCTGCGCGCTGATGTTCAGCGGCCACATCTTATGCTGCGATTACTTTGTAAAGGTTGCCAGTCCCATTGAACTGGCGGCTGTACAGTTTACTACGGCAGCATTTTTTTCCGCAGTGGTTGCGGCTGCAGTCGAAACGCCGTCCTGGGCTGGTATTGTGTCTGCCGCAGTTCCGATTTTGTATTGCGGTGTCGTTTCGGGCGGTATCGGTTACACGCTGCAGATCGTTGCCCAGAAATATACGGACCCCACCATTGCCTCATTGCTGATGAGCCTGGAATCTGTTTTTGCGGTTATTGCCGGGGCGGTATTACTCGGGGAACAGATGAGCTCCCGGGAAATGCTGGGCTGCGTAGTAATGTTTGCTGCCATTGTCCTGGTGCAGATTCCGTTACCGGGCCGGAAACAGGGGTGAAAGACCCGTATTCTGTGTACAATATACTTTTGGGAATTCAGACCCTGTTTTATAAATAGTGTAAAATCTTTTACACTATTTTTTTTGCGGCTTTTTCCTGATTACTATATAATTTATAGCTGTAAGGTTTTTGGTTTTTAATCAGCGTCCCCCTGAGGATATGGGAAAACAGGATAATCTTATAGTATCTCGTCAAAGAGGAGGAAAAAAATGAAAATTTCAGAACGCGCGCTGGGCATGACTGCTTCTCCGATCCGCAAACTGGTGCCTTATGCAGATGCGGCCAAAAAGAAAGGTAAAAAGGTGTATCATCTGAACATCGGGCAGCCGGATATTGCGACTTCGCCTAAATTCATGGAAGCCATCCGTAATTTTGACCCGGAAGTAGTGGCGTATGGGAATTCTCAGGGCGACATGAACCTGATCAAAGCAATCCAGAAGTATTATGACGCCTGGGGCATCCACTATGAAACAAAAAATATCTTCATCACCAACGGCGGCAGCGAAGCATTGGAAATGGCGATTTTCAGCCTGTGCGACCCCGGCGACGAAATTCTGGTGTTTGAACCGTATTATGCCAACTATACAACTTTTGCCAGACTGGCCAGCGCTAAGGTAACGGCGGTGCCTACCTACGCTGAAGAGGGCTACCGCCTGCCGGATCAGGCAACGATTGAAAAGTACATTAACAGCAAGACCCGGGCGATCCTGCTGACCAATCCCGGTAACCCTACCGGCGTGGTTTATACCAAACAGGAAATGGATATGATTGCTGCCATTGTAAAAAAATATAATATAGCGCTGATTGCGGACGAAGTGTACCGGGAATTCGTTTACGACGGAACCTATACCAGCTTTGGCACGTACGAAGAGCTGGAACAGAACCTGATCATGGTTGATTCCGTTTCCAAGCGCTACAGTGCCTGCGGCGCCCGTATCGGCTGCGTCATTACCAAAAACGATGAACTGTGCGCACAGTTTATGAAAATGTGCCAGGCCCGCCTGTGCGTTCCTATGGTAGAGCAGGTCGGTGCGGCAGCCTTGTATGATACCCCGGCTTCGTATCTGGAAGAGGTAAACAAAGAGTATAAGAAACGCCGTGATACCATTGCGGCCGGTCTGGCGAAGATTCCGGGACTGGTTTCTTCCCAGCCGAAAGGGGCTTTCTATGTAATGGTCAAATTCCCGGTTGACGATGCGGAGAAATTCGCTATCTGGCTGTTGCAGGACTTTGACGTTAACGGAGAGACGGTTATGATCGCCCCCGGCAACGGATTTTACGCAACCCCGGGCAAAGGCGTGGACGAGGCCCGGCTGGCCTATGTGTTAAATTGCGAAGACCTTGAAAAGGCGCTGGCGCTTCTGGCGGAAGCTGTAAAACAGTATCCGGGGCATATTTAAGGCAGAATCGTTCCGGATAGTTCGTTCTTGCAGGTCAGCTATCGGGAGCAGGATCGATGTAATCTTTTTTGAAACAGGATAGTGCACATTAAAAAAACAGGCAGCTGGCTTTGGCCGGTTGCCTGTTTTGCAGTTGGTGTATAATGGTTATGCTTTACCAGAACAGTTGAGCACATCGCGCATCTTATGGGCGACCATGGCTTTGATGGCTTCCCGGGCAGGCCCCAGATACTGACGGGGATC
>DOSQ01000019.1:515-5413 GCA_003512125.1 Acidaminococcaceae bacterium | reverse complement strand
TTGCTTTCCAGACAGACGGTCACGATCACGTCTTTTGTGACAATGATGCCTAACGGCATCGTGTCATAATCTTTATTGCTGCGGAAAAAAGGAATGTCGATGACGACCAGGAGCTGCTCTTCGTCAATTTCCGTACGGGCTTTTTCTTCCCGGTCCAGAGCAGCCGTTAAAAAGTCCCGGGAAATCTGGGTGGCGTTGGCGATCTCGTCGATTTCTTCATCCGAGGGCGCGACGATATCGATCCAACAGCCTTTTTCCATATCTTCGATGTCGAATTCATCCACACCGGTGTTGGAGCTTTTTAAAACTTTGTACATGACCTGTTCCTCCTTTCCTGCGTGATTTCATGATTCGCCATTACGGATTACAGCGGTACTCTTCTGCAGACTGTAAGATTTAACCCGTAAGCCACGGGACCAGTAATGGCAAATCATGGAAACACTTTCCCTTATAACTAATTCATTATATACGATAAATAAAAAAAATTCTACCCCCTGTAGTGTTTATGCTATAATTATTCATGCAACTTGTGGTTGTCGGCATGTTACGGACGCATGGAAACCGTGTAGTCTGTTCCTGTGGTGTTACATGGTTACGGAGAAAGAAAATATGAATCTTTTTGATATTATAGGCCCTGTCATGATCGGGCCCAGCAGCTCGCATACGGCGGGAGCCTGCCGGCTGGGACTGCTGGCCGCCGGGATTCTGGGGGAGAGGCCGCAGAAAGCGGAAATCCTGCTGCACGGATCCTTTGCCCATACGTATAAAGGACATGGAACGGACCGGGCCCTGGTTGCGGGACTGATGGGCTGGCAGCCCGATGATGCGCGCATTCCTGACGCCCTGAATCTGGCAAAGGAAGCAGGACTGGATTTTTCGTTTGTTCCGGGGGATCTGGGTACGATGGCGCATCCGAATTCTGTTCTGTTCCGGCTGACCGGAAAAGACGGAAATACCTGTGAAGTGACCGGGGCATCCATCGGCGGCGGCCAGATCATGGTCACCAATGTAGACGGCTTCCCGGTAGAACTGACCGGCGTGCTGCCGGCGCTGTTTGTGCCGCACCGGGATGAGCCCGGCGTAGTTGCGCTGGTGAGCACCATTCTGGCACAAAAACAGATCAACATTGCTTCGATGCGTGTGTTCCGCGAAGGAAAAGGGGAAACGGCGACCATGGTCATCGAATGCGATCAGGCAGTGCCGGCCGCAGTTGTCCGGCATCTGGAAGAGCTGGGACCGGTGAAGCTGGTACGGTTTGTGGATAAGGTGTCATAAAAAAACGGGGCTGCGTGTATTGGTTCGTATCCGTGCGTTGCAGTTGTAAAAACAAGTAGTATAGCAGGAGTTACCGGAAAGGGAGCTTATGAAACAGGATAAACTGGCGTGGGCGCAGCTGGTCCGCGAAGCGGAAGCAAAGCAGCTTCCATTGACAGAATATTTGCTGGAACGGAGCGCAGCGCAGCTGGAAACAGATAAAGGATCCGTTCTGGCAAAACTGGAATCTATGCTGCAGGTCATGGAGGAAGCGGTCGCCTTCGGGCTGACAGGGGTGAAATCCAACAGCGGCCTGACAGGAGGATCGGCTAAAAAGTTAAAAGAATATATCGAAACGGCAGAAACAGATACGCAACGAAGACCGGACTTACTGGGAGCCGTAGCCGGTTCGGCCGTGACGTACGCGCTGGCCGCGGCAGAAGCCAATGCAGCCATGGGCCGTATCGTTGCGGCGCCTACCGCCGGTGCCAGCGGAATTTTGCCGGGGGTGCTGCTGTCGCTGAAAGAGAACTGCGGCGTGCCCGGAAAGAAATTGGTGGAGGGACTTCTGGTGGCCGGCGTAATCGGGGAAGTCATCGCCAACCGTGCTTCCATCGCCGGCGCTACCGGAGGCTGCCAGGCGGAATGCGGCAGCGGCGCGGCGATGGCAGCGGGCGCGGTGGTCCATATTTTTGGCGGAAATGGGAAGCAGATTGGCGATGCGGTTTCCATCGTTTTTAAAAATATGCTGGGACTGGTGTGCGACCCGGTTGCGGGCCTGGTGGAGGTGCCCTGCATCAAACGCAACGCGGGAAGCGTAGTGCAGTGCCTGCTGGCCGCGGAACTGGCATTGGCCGGGGTAGGCAGTTTCATTCCGGCGGATGAAGCAATCGACGCCATGGACAAGGTGGGACGTTCCCTGCCCGGCAGGCTTCGGGAAACGGCGGAAGGCGGTCTGGCTGTTACGCCGACGGCAAAAGCCTGGACAGAAGAATATTTTAAAGGGATTCGAGGTTGACAGCTTCGTAACCCTGTGTTATAATAACTTCCGTCATTAAGCTATGTTGATGACATGGTGGGTATGGTGAAGCGGTTAACACGGCGGATTGTGGCTCCGTTACGCGCAGGTTCAAATCCTGTTACCCACCCCAATTTTTATTTAAACGTTGGGGTGTAGCCAAGTCGGTAAGGCACAGGACTTTGACTCCTGTATGCGTAGGTTCGAGCCCTGCCACCCCAGCCAGTTTTATGGTCCATTAGCTCAGTTGGCAGAGCACCTGACTTTTAATCAGGGTGTCCCGCGTTCGAGTCGCGGATGGATCACCAGAAAAAATAACTCCCGTTCTAAACGAGCGGGAGTTTTTTTATTTGATGTTGTCCAAGCGAAGTCTACTAAATTTCGCGGCTAAGTCTACCTAAAAGTAGACTTAGCGGTACTATTGACGATGTTCTGGATGAGGTGCTGAACGATGCTTAAAATCGTACCATCGCATCGGTTTAAAAAGGATTTGAAGGCAGCGCATAAGCACAGTTTTATATTGCAGATGACGTAAAACACGTAAAAAATAAAAATTATGTGATTATAATCACGTTTTTGTTAAAAATTATGTGATTTTGCGTTGACGCACCACTTCCCTGGCACTATAATTGAACTATAAGCGAAGCGGTTCTAATGAAACGGTTTGGCATAACATGGGACAGAGGAGGGGGAAGAAAATGAAACGCACCATCATGAAGGATTTGCTTGCCTGGAAAAGCTCCAAACGCAGGAAGCCGTTAGTGTTACGCGGCGCAAGGCAGGTTGGGAAAACCTGGGCGCTGGAAGAATTCGGCAGGACATTTAAAGATGGATTCGTGCGGTTCAATTTTGATAAAAACCCCGAATTTTCCCAGTTCTTCCAAACCACAAAAGATGTGCGTCGCATTCTGCAAAATCTTGCCATGGCAAGCGGGCAGCGGATCACAAAAGATACGCTGATTATTTTTGACGAGATCCAGGCGTGTGGGGAGGCGCTGAACAGCCTGAAATATTTTAAGGAAGACGCGCCGGAATATTTTGTTGCCAGCGCCGGTTCCCTGCTGGGTTTGCAGTTGAGCGGCGGCTTCCCCGTGGGCCAGGTTGATTTTCTGGAAATGGGGCCGATGACGTTTACGGAATTTCTTCTTGCCGACGGGGCGGAGAATTTCGCGGAGTACCTTGCGGCTGTGGATGAATTCGCGCCGCTGCCGGACGCGTTTTTTACGCCGCTGGCAGAAAAACTGAAATACTATTTTATAACGGGCGGCATGCCGGAATCCGTTTTGGTCTGGACAGAGGACAAGGATCCCAGAGAAGTAGACAACGTCCTGTCCGGTATTGTTTCTTCCTATGAAAGCGATTTTGGCAAACATGCGCCGGCAGAAGATGTGCCTAAGATCCGTTACATCTGGCAGTCGCTGCCTTCACAGCTGGCAAGGGAAAACAAAAAGTTTCTGTATAGCGTGGTAAAACCGGGCGCCCGGGCCCGGGAGTATGAGAACGCACTGAACTGGCTGCGGGATGCGGATATCATCAGCAAGGTCTGCCGCGTTAGCAAGCCGGGCCTGCCTTTGTCCGCTTACGACGACCTGGGCGCATTTAAAATTTATGCTGTTGATGTGGGGATCCTCCGCTGCCTTTCCCATCTGCCAGTCACTGCGTTTGCAGAGAAAAACCGCCTGTTTACGGAATTTAAAGGCGCATTGACGGAAAATTATGTGCACCAGTCGCTGAAGCGCCGCTTTGCGGTTGCGCCCCGGTATTGGGCGGACGCTACCCACGAAGTTGATTTTGTGGCGCAGCGTGAGAATGTTATCATCCCGATAGAAGCAAAAGCAGGGGAGAGCGTGACGGCGACGAGCCTGAAGCGGTATGCAAAGAATTATGGGGAACAAACGCCGCTGCTGGTGCGCCTTTCCATGAAGAACCTAAGCTATGACGGAAAACTTTTAAACGTGCCCCTTTTTATGGCCGATGAACTGAACCGACTGATCGGACTGGCTTTGCAGCGGTTGTAAATTGGAAAAAGAGGAGGAGTACATGTTTCCAACCAGCTTTTTTGTGACTTTGCTGATGAAGCGAAACGCGGCAATCTGAGATTGTACCGCGCAGATACAAAACTGATACATTTGAAACAGGATAACGGTGGCAAACGAACGGCGTAAAGGAAAAACGTGATAATAAATTGCGCGCGGCGAAATTATTTACTACAATGAAAATGAGGAATTCTAACCATAATTATCATTCACCATTTTTCAGATTGTGCGAGGCAGAACGATGACGAAGCACCGGGTAATGCGAAACAATAAAATAGTGGCGGCGCAACCCCTTTGTACATCTATGTCGGGCATGTACATTACGGGGGCAAATTCTTGCGTTAAATCAGTCTGCCCGCCATAACTCTGCGTCAAACAATTTTATAATTTCAATTAACGATCCACATTTGTCTGTACGGCGAAGCCGTGCGGGCTGATGTGGATTGTTATATTTACAGGCCGGGCTCTGCTGCGTAACAGGGTAAGCCGGTTAAAAAGCGGATGTTCAATTATATTTTTAAAAATAATCAGGCACAGGAGGGAACGTGAAATGAGTACAAAAAGAACAAACAAAAAAATGCTGGCGGCGC
>DOSQ01000019.1:0-460 GCA_003512125.1 Acidaminococcaceae bacterium | reverse complement strand
GGCGGCGCTGGCAGCGCTGCATCCGATGGATACGGACGGCAAGTTCAGCATGGCGGCGGGCATGAGTAACAGGGTAATTGAGCAGATGTTGACCGCTTATAATTTTAATTCATATTATGATAAGAAAAATGCAATAAAAGAAATCATGCAGGAGATTGTTCTTTGCGGGTTAAGCCGCAGTGGTTTTTTTAAATCAGCAGCTTTTTACGGCGGTACGGCTTTACGAATGTTTTATGGTTTGGATCGTTTTTCTGAGGATTTGGACTTTTCTTTGATGAAAAAAGAGAAAACGTTTGATTTGCTTTGTGGAGCACGGAGTTCTTTCAGCAAATAACGGAAATGTTACGGGCTGACGAATAGCAGGAAAGGGCAATCTCCAAAGCCGTATTCACAAAAGCGAGCTTGAGAAGCTGTCTTGATTACTACAATGTGCGCCACGCTTTGAAGTTATGTTGAACCG
>DOSQ01000051.1:11613-14285 GCA_003512125.1 Acidaminococcaceae bacterium | reverse complement strand
TCCGGCCCCACAAGGCCAACCCGGATCCCGTCATCCAGATCGGAACACAGATAGCAGATACGGTCGCAGCGTCTAACGATGGCGCCTTCCAACGTGTCCGGCAGTTTTTCACCGGTATGGCATAAGATGGCGTCCTGTACTTCCGTGGTCAGGTTCAGGCCGCGCCCCTGCCGACCGTAATAGGTTACGACCCGGATGCTCTGCTCGTTATGGGCAAAGTGGCCCGTATACTTATTGATGGCCCGCTCCCCTGCATGGCCGAAGGGTGTATGCCCCAGATCATGGCCCAGCGCCGCGGCTTCAATCATGTCTTCATTCAGGCGCAGCGCCCTGCCGATGGTGCGGGAAAGCTGCGAAACTTCCATGCTGTGGGTCAGGCGGGTACGGTAATGATCCCCCGGCGACAGGTAGACCTGAGTCTTATGCTTCAGGGCCCGGAACGCCTTACTGTGGATGATACGGTCCCGGTCCCGCTGGAACGCGGTACGCAGATCATCCTGCGGTTCTTCAGTGAGACGGTGGGACGCTGCGCTCTTGCAGGCCCAGGGCATCAGGTTCTTCTGCTCCAGCCCTTCTGTATATTCACGAACATTCATAATCGGTATTTCTTTGCTCCTTACCGGCGGGCCGCATTGTTTTTATAATAATAGTCCAGAATGATGCCGGCGGTTTCTTCAATGGCACGGTTGGATACATTGATGATCATGCAGTGCACCCGCCGCATGATCCCTTTGGCATAATCCAGTTCTTCGTTGATGCGGTCCACATCCGCGTACTCGGCATCTTCGGAAAGCCCCATGGTCTTCAGGCGGGTCATGCGGATATCCGTCAGCTTGTACGGGTCAATGAGAAGCCCGATGATCTTATGGTGCGGAACCTTGAACAGTTCCGCCGGCGGAACGATCTCCGGCACCAGCGGAACGTTGGCCACCTTCAGCTGCTTATGGGCCAGGTACATGGACAGGGGCGTTTTAGAAGTGCGGGATACGCCGATGATCACAATATCCGCTTTCAGAAGTCCCAGCGGATTCTTGCCATCGTCATACTTAACGGCAAATTCAACTGCCTCCACACGTTTGAAATATTCATGGTCCAGCGCATGGATCAGTCCGGCCTGGTTCTTGGGAAGCAGACCGGAATTCTTCTGGATGGCGCGCAGCATGGGCCCCAGAACGTCAACCACCTGGATCTGTAGTTCCACAGCTCGGTCGGCCAGGTGTTCCCGCAGGCGGGGGTTCACAATGGTATAGCACACCACGGCCCGGTGCCGCGCCGCTTCTTCCAGCGCTTCGTCGATCTGGTCCTTGTTATTGATGTATGGAACCCGGACTATATCAAACTTCGTTTCCGTAAACTGGCTGGTTGTTGCTTTGATCACAGACTCTGCCGTTCCGCCGATAGAATCTGATAACGCATAGATGATCGGATTCATGCTATCTATGATGACCCACTTCCCTTCCTTCTGCAATGTCTACAAACAGTTTTGTAAAGTTTGTTTTGGTAATACGGCCTACCACTTCATAGTCTTTTTTCTTTTCATCCACACATCTGACAACGGGAAGACTGTCGATCTGATTGTCAATGACTTTGCGTGCGGCGGCAGCGACTGTTGTATCCCCGAACACCATCACCATTTTCGACAGCGGTGTCATGGCCATGACCACAGGTATCGTCTTCATGTCGCCGTTATTATTGGTCGCCAGCTTCAGCAGGTCCTTACGGGAGACCACCCCCACCAGCAGGTTATTCTCATCCACTACGTATACGGAGCCTACATCTGCCACAAACATACTGATAACGGCTTCATATGCGCTTTTCGTGTTCTGGATCACGACCGGCTGGGACTGGATATCGGAAACCACAATATTAGTGACCTCTTCCGTCAGTAAGCCCAGCGTACTTTTGCCGGTAAAGTAATACCCCACTTTCGGACGGGCGTCAATCATACCGCTCATGATCAGGATTGCCAGATCGGAACGCAGCGCCGCCCGCGTTACACTTAACTTATCCGCAATACGCTGTCCGGTGATAGGTCCTTCAACCCGGACGATTTCTGCAATCTGTTTCTGTCTTGACGTTAAGCCCATTTTTTTGTCCTTTCAAGCGTAAACGCTACCCGGTCACTGTACTGCTGAAAACGTGGAATACTGTATATTTTTTGCGTTTCAGGCTACACCTGAAACAATATAGCTGTAATACATCAGACAATTATTATACACTGATTATATTTCTTTTTCATAATTTTGTAAACTATTAAGATTCATTTCATCCTATATAGAGGATACGTCTAATAGATACGTCAAAACCAAAAACAGTCTGTCTTTAGATTCCCGCCTGTTCCCGTAATGCGGCGGCCTTGTCCGTATGTTCCCAGGGAACGTCAATATCCGTACGGCCCATGTGCCCGTATGCCGCCGTCTGTTTATAAATCGGACGGCGCAGATCCATGCTGCGGATGATGCCGGTGGGGCTCAGGGAGAAGTTTTTCCGTACCAGCTCCGCGATCCTGTCGTCCGCGATCACACCGGTACCAAATGTATCGACTAAAATGGAGACAGGCTGGGCCACGCCGATCGCATATGCCAGCTGGATCTCACAGCGTTTTGCCAGTCCTGCTGCCACAATATTTTTGGCTACATAACGGGCCGCATAGGCTGCAGAACGGTCTACCT
>DOSQ01000051.1:0-11494 GCA_003512125.1 Acidaminococcaceae bacterium | reverse complement strand
GATGATCTTGCGTCCGGTCAGGCCGCTGTCGCCCTGGGGCCCGCCGATTACAAAACGGCCGGTCGGATTAATGAAATATTTGGTGTTCTCGTCCAGCAGTTCCGCAGGCACAACTTCTTTGATAACTTTCTCGATCATGTCCTTGCGGATCTGCTCCTGGGTCGCATCGGGATCGTGCTGTGTGGAAATTACAATGGTATCCACCCGTACCGGTTTTTCATCTTCATACTCTACCGTAACCTGGGTTTTCCCGTCAGGACGGAGATAGGTCAGGGTTTTATTTTTGCGGACTTCGGTCAGACGGCGGGCCAGCTTATGGGCCAGTGAGATCGGAAGCGGCATCAGTTCCGGTGTTTCATCGCAGGCGTACCCGAACATCATGCCCTGGTCGCCGGCGCCGGTTTCATCTTCCGCAGCGGAGCCTTCTTTGGCTTCCAGTGATTTGTTCACACCCATGGCAATATCACCGGACTGTTCGTCAATGGAAATCAGGACGCCGCAGGTGGATCCGTCAAAACCGTATTTCGCCCGGTCATACCCGATGCCCAGCACGGTATCCCTGGCAATTTTGGGAATGTCTACAAAACAGGTAGTGGAAATTTCCCCTACAATATGGATCTGGCCGGTAGCTACTACCGTTTCACAGGCAACCCGCCCTTCCGGGTCTTTTTCTAAAATCGCATCCAGGATCGCGTCAGAGATCTGATCGGCAATCTTATCCGGATGTCCTTCCGTAACAGATTCAGAGGTAAATAATTTGCGCATGTTCGCTTCTCCTTTCAGGCTGTACCCCGGACTACTGGCCTGCCCGGGTATAAATCAACATTCTTTTCATCATTTTTTCTGTTAACAAAAAAAGATGCCCTCGCACACGTGAGAGCATCTGAATCTGCAGAACAGTTCTCATCTTGCGATTTCTCGTAAGGACTTAGCACCGTTTGACAAAGCAATGGTTGCTGCGGCTTCACTGGGCCAGTTCCCTCCGCCGCTCGTGATGAGCTTTATTCAATTATCGGTATTATTATAACAGAAAAATCCTGTAATGCAACCGGTTCACACGAATTTCACACCGTCAGCGGTTCCGTTTTTCCATAACCCGGTCTAACAGGATGGACGCCACTTCATCCTTGGAAAGGATCTGCAGCGCTTCCACCGTTCCATCCGGATATAAAAACTTGACAATGTTGGTGTCCGTATTAAAGCCGGCGCCTTTCAGGGATACATCATTGGCGACGATCATATCCAGATTCTTCTTTTTTACTTTATTGGCCGCATTTTCCAGCAGGTTTTGTGTTTCTGCCGCAAAGCCTACCAGGAACTGCTGTTTCTTCATACCGCCAAGGGTCTTTAAAATATCCGGATTCTGGTCCATCACAATGGTCATCCCGTCTTCCGGATGGATCTTCTTGATTTTCTGGTCCGCTACCGAGCGGGGTTTGAAATCGGCAACCGCCGCCGCTTTGATAACGATATCCGTATCCGGATACACGGCGAGACAGGCATCCAGCATCTGCTTCGTGGTTTCCACGCGCACCACCTTTGCATAGGGCGGCGGCGTCAAGGCGGAAGGCCCGGTGATCAGGGTCACGTCCGCGCCCCGCAGCAACGCCTGCCTGGCAATGGAATATCCCATCTTCCCGCTGCTCCGGTTTCCCACAAAGCGCACCGGGTCAATGGGCTCCCGCGTACCTGCTGCGGTGACCATCACCTTAAGGCCGCGCATATCTCCTTCACGCTGTGCAAGAAAACGTTCCAGATAGGCAATGATCTCCGGCACTTCCGGGAGCCTTCCCGCGCCAGTTGTGCCGCAGGCCAGTTCCCCGCTGCCCGGTTCCATGACCGCTATACCGCGGCCTGCCAGGGTCTTCAGGTTTTCCTGTGTCGCCACGTTTTCATACATACCTGTGTTCATAGCGGGACATACGATTTTCGGACACGGGGCTGCAAGGATCACCGTACTCAGCAGGTCATCCGCCAGCCCGCAGGCCATTTTGGCAAGAATGTTTGCCGTCGCCGGCGCTACCAGCAGCAAATCTCCCCAGTTGGCCAGCGCAATATGCTCTACATTAAATTCATCCCGGCCGTCCCACATGGAAACAGCGCATTTATGTCCGCTGATTTCGGCAAAAAGAAGAGGGGAAACAAATTTTGCCGCATGCTCTGTCATCACGACACGGACCTCTGCCCCCTGTTTACGCAGTTTGCTGACAAGATCGACCGCTTTATAGATAGCGATACCGCCGGTTACCCCAAGTACAATCTTTTTTCCTTTAAGCATATTATTTCTCCGTTATTTTTTGCGGGTGTAGGTTATTTTTCTCTCACCGACTTCTTTCAGCGCGATGCTGACTTCCTTTTCCCCGACTTCTTTTTCTCCCTGGGACTTCCCCGGCTTTGTCAGCTCACGTGCCCGTTTGGCTGCCAGAATCGCCAGGGTGTATTTACTGTCTACCATTTCCGCCAACTTATCGATAGAAGGATCTACCATGCTCATTGTTATCTGCCTCCTGTAAATAATTACTCCGCTTTACCCGGATTGATGATCTCGTCCACAATAAAATATGTCCGGCCGGCACGGTACCGTTCTGCTTCCAGCAGGGTCAGTACACGGGCAGCCGCTTTTTCCGCCACATCGTTTACGATAATATAATCATACTTGCTGGCATATTTCAGTTCGCTGCCTGCTTCTTTCAGCCGTTTCTCTATAACAGCCGGTTCGTCTTTGCCCCGCTTATAGATCCGCGCCCGCAGCTCCTCCAGCGACGGGGGCGTAACAAACACAAACACCCCGTCCGGAAACACTTTTTTGATCTGGAGCGCGCCCTGGATATCTATCTCCAGCAAAACGTCCCTGCCTTCGTTCAGTAAATTCATCACGTAAGGTTTCGGCGTCCCGTAATAATTCCCGTATACCTGGGCATACTCAAGCAATTCGCCCCGGAAGATCATGTTCTTGACTTCTTCAACGGTTTTAAAGAAATAGTCCCTGCCATCCACTTCCCCTTCCCGGGGCGCACGCGTCGTAACGGAAACCGAGTAGGCAAGTTCCGGCAGTTTTTCCCTTAATATACCGCAGATGGTCCCCTTCCCTGCACCGCTGGGACCGGACACCACCAGCAGCAGTCCCTGGGGCACTCTTGGCTTCTTCTCCGTCATGGCTCTGTTTCCTCCGTTTCGGAATCAAAACGATTCGCAACTGTTTCCGGCTGTATCGCAGACAATATTACATGGCTGCTGTCTGCTATGATAACGGCCCGGGTCTTTCTTCCGTATGTCGCATCGATCAGCAGCCCCCTGTCCCTCGCCTCGGAAATAATGCGTTTGACCGGCGCCGATTCCGGGCTGATCACCGCGACGATGCGATTGGCAGAAACGATATTGCCAAAACCGATATTGATCATCTTAATACCCATAACTGCTCCTGTTCATTATCATTCAATATTCTGGACCTGTTCCCGGACTTTTTCAATCTCGGCTTTCACATCCACCACGGTTTTTGCCAGTTCAAAGTCATTGGCTTTGGACGCAATCGTATTGGCTTCCCTGTTGAATTCCTGCACAAGGAAGTCAAGCTTGCGCCCCACCGGCTGTCCGCTTTCCAGAATCACACGGAACTGCCGGATATGGCTTTTCAGCCGTACGATTTCCTCTGTGATGGCTGTCCGGTCCGCAAAAATGGCAACCTCCTGCAGCACACGGTCCGGATCGGCTGTGATCTTTTTGTCAGCCAGCAATGCATCCAGCCTTTCGCTCAGTTTTGCCTGATATTCCGCCACTACCTGCGGAGAACGCTTTTCGATTTCCAATACGTTATTTTCAATTAACTCCAGCCGTTTGCGGAAGTCTGCTGCAATATGATTGCCTTCTGCCTCCCGCATGGCTACCAGCGCTTCCACCGCCTGATCCACAGCCTGTTTGATTTTGGGCCAGTAAGCGTCGCAGTCAAACAGCCCTTCTTTGGCTGTAATCACTTCCGGGCAACGGGCCAGATACAGGATCTCTGCCTGCTCGCTGATGGAAGGAGACGCGATGCCGATCGCCTGCCCCACTTCCTGCAGCGCTGCATGGTACGCAGCGGCCAGCGATTTATCCACGGTAACATTCACTGCGCCCTGATCCGTATATCTGGCTGTTACGAAAACATCAATACGGCCTCTGGATACAGAAGACAGAATCGTTTTGCGGATCCTGTCTTCCAGCGGGTTCAGAAAATGGGGTAAACGGATTGCCGTTTCATTGTAACGGTGGTTGACAGATTTGATCTCCACCGTAACAGAAAAGTTTTCTTCTTCATAACATCCCCGGCCAAAACCGGTCATGCTTTTGAGCATTCTATTGGCCTCCTGTCTTAACGGATCGCCGCCGGGTCCACATCAAAGCGGCGCTCTCCGCAATATTTATCCGCAATCAGCACCGTATACGGCTGTGCCGGATTGAACTGGGAACTGTCGAAATAATACTGCATTTCAAGAACCGCGACCTTTTCCGTCTTTGCATCATTCTCCGGTTTCTTTTCATTTACCGTCAGCTGCTTCCCGTCGTCCGGTTTCGCTGCCGGGCTTTCCTTTTTCTCGTACCGGTTGATCATTTCATGGTGCAGATAAATGGACGCGTAGGGCGCAAGGTTCGTTTGCCCCTGTACAAGCCTTACGGTATATTCGCCTTCCTGCAGTACAACGGGGGTATTCAGCCTGGCTCCGATCAGCGTGATACCGTCATATTCCTGAATTGCTTTCTTTATGTCTGCCAGTTCCGGGACACGTGATTCTTCCACCTTGTCCCTGGTATGGATTACGGCTAAAAGATACGGGGTATAGACAAAAATGCTTTCTTTTTGCCGGTAGGGGTTCTTCTGGTTCTTTTCCGCTACCAGCCAGGGATCTACCAGCTGGTACAGCGTACGGTTTTCCTGTTTGCCGTTTATTCCATACTGGATTGCCTGCTTTATATTTTCATCCGTCATGGGAGTGAGCGCAAAACATTGGGACAGAAAACAGCAAAACAGTATTGTTAAGAAAACTTTTTTCATTCTGATTCCTCCGAAAGATATTTTGTATGAAATATGATATACTTGAAAAGAAATACAGAAACCGTACCGATATTATAAACCATTGTGAAAGCGAAAGCAACCAAACCCCTTAAGAAAATAAGAGAAAAAGGAAGATAAACCATGAATCTGGAAGGTATAACCTTATATGCGCTGACAGAGTATCTGAAACAGGAAATTACCGGAAGCCGGATTTACAAAATCGGTATGCCTTCCGGCCGCTCCCTGTATTTTTCGCTGAAGCGGGAATATGATACGCTCCACCTGATCATTGACGTAAATGCCGCCGCCCCCTCAATCCGTCTTGCAGACAAAGCGCCAGACAATCCACCGGAACCGCCGGCTTTCTGTATGCTGTTGCGGAAACATCTGGAAGAAGGGATCATAACCCAGGTCCGCCAGTACGGCCTGGACCGTGTCATCGAACTGGAAATCAGCCTGCTTGGACGGAACAGCCAGATTATCACAAAACAGGTCATCGTTGAACTCGCAGGCAAAAATTCCAATCTGGTTTTTGCGGAAAACGGGAAAATCCTGGACAGCATAAAACATGTCAGCCCTGTCATGAATTCCGTTCGCGTCATCCAGCCCGGATATGACTATAACCCGCCGCCGCCTCAGGCAGGCCTGGATATCCTGACCGCCTCAGCAGAAGCAATCGTGGCAGCCATTCCCGATGAAGTGACCTCTTCCCTGTGGAAACCACTGGTCAAAGAAACCACCGGGATCGGCAAAGCTTCGGCTTTACAACTGCTCTGTGCGGCAAAGATCCCGTTAAACGCCACCTACCTCACCCCCATGGACCGGAACCGTCTGGCCTCTGTGATTGGCGCGCTGCAAAAGATTGTATCAGAAGAACGGGCAGCACGTTCTTTTACTGCCATCATCGCCGCAGACAACCAGTGCCAGACTATCTTCCCCTATCCGGCCGCCTATGTACCGGAAGGATGCCGCAGCGAAACGTTTCCCGGTATTAATGAAGCCCTGGGTTACGCTGCCCGCTTACAGCCGGCAAAGCTCCCCGAGCAGGATCAGTTACGGAAGGCCGTGCAGTCTGAAATTCGAAAAACAGAAAAAAAGATCGGCGCGCTTACACAGGATCTGGCTCTGTCCAACGACGCGGACGCCTGCCGCATAATTGCCGACAGCCTGATGGCGGCCCTGTACCAGATCCAAAAGGGAGCGGTTTCCTGCACCGTATCCAATATTTATGACGGAACGCCCCTGCAGGTCACGTTGTCCCCTGTGCTGACCCCTGCCGAAAATGCGCAAAAATACTATAAAAAATATAATAAACTGAAACGGGCCCAGGAAGAAGTGGCCCATCAGTTAGCGGAAGCGACAGATATGAAGACCTATCTGGAAAGCATAGAAGAAAGCCTGCATTTCGCCACCACCCGGCAGGAGACAGAAGAGATTAAAGAAGAACTGCAACATGCGGGTGTCCTTCCGGTTCCCAGACGGAAAATGAGACCCTCAGGGAAATCTTCTCCCCTTCATATTGTTTTCTCCGAATCTACTGAGATTTATATTGGTAAAAACAACCGACAGAATGACGAAGTGACTTTTAAAACCGGTACGGGAAATGACCTCTGGCTTCACGTGCAGAAAATCCCCGGCAGCCATGTTTTACTGAAAACCTCCCTGCCTGAACCCGAGCCGGAAGCATTGGATGCTGCGGTACAGCTGGCCGCCTGGTTCAGCAAAGCCCGTGGCGGCAGCCAGATACCCGTAGACTGCGTTCCCCGCCGGTTTGTTAAAAAGCCTTCCGGCGCCAAACCGGGTTTTGTCATTTTTACAAACCAGAAAACCTTTTATGCAACGCCTGATGAAGAATATATTAACAACCTCTTACAAAATTGCTCAGCAAAATGACCGTAAAGGCGAATCGTCATAAGCGTATCTCACGGTTATGCAACTACAAGCCGGTCGTCTGGGCCCGTATGCAAAAGCCGCAGTATTCAGAATAAGCTTCCTGAATACTGCGGTTTTATTTATAAAAATACAACAATTAATGTTTGGCCACTATCAGCCGGCTCAGTTTTCCGTCCGTCAGTTGCATGAACTGATTGTAGGCATGTTTATGGTCCGGCGTAGGATCGAACCGCATAATGATGAACCGCGGATCGGTGTGATCGTCTAACGAAGCAAGCTTGCCTTTGTAGCATTCCAGCAATTCCGCTTTTGTCATGCCGATTTGTATGCCACTGGCCGTCTTATATCCGTTCCCTGTCATGTAATACGCGTCCGGTCCGTAGGAAGGAGGCAAAGGCTTCCCATACGTTTCCCCGTGGTCCCGGATCTCATTAAATACAAGGCCCGAATATTTAAACTCTTTTAACCCGGCTGTCTGTTTCCTTTCGATAGGATCGCCCAGTATTTCTTCAATTTCTTCCCAGCGGCAGCCGATGCCGACCCCCATCACCGGATCTCCTTTGATTTTCGGGGCCACCGCGGCTTTCAGCCATTCGACATGATCCTTGTTCAGCGTCTTCCGTATTTCTTCCGTATCTGCCTTAAATTTGGCATCTGCCTTTCCATACTTCTCGCCCAGTTCTTTCAGCTTCGCATCTACCTGTTGTATCGCCGCTTTGTGCCGGGGGGACAGTTCGGAAATAGCTTTATCCAGCGCTTCCCCTTCCAGCCCTTCCGGGATCCGGATCTGCTGCGCCAGCTTCAGTTCTTCCAATATCGCCGCTTTTTCTTTATTAAACTTTTCTTCTTCCCCGCAGCCTGCCGAAAGGAACGCTGCCAACAGTAAGAGTAACACGACCGGGAACAGCAGCCTGCGCCGGAATCTGATCGAACACTTCATGCGATCCAACCTTTCAAGGTGTTTTGAGAATTACAAACCGGAACCCTGTTCCCGGTTATACTTCTTCTCCTGACGGAGCCGCTTTATGAGGCATCAGGTTTACCCATTTCACAAACTCATCCTGGTCCAGCTGGACGACAAAGCGCAACCCGTTTTCCAGTTGGGCGGCAACGACGTGTTTCGTCTTGCTGTCCCCACCGAGGATGGCGCCGGCCAACGCGCCTAATGGGCCAAAGATCGCAAGTCCCACAATGCCCCAGCCAATGCTGAATTTCTTTTCGTTTTCCTGTGTCACTTCTTCATAAAACGAAATATTGTCTTTGATACCGATTTTTTCCGAAGAGAAGATACCGGTAGAAACATTTAACACAAAATCATTGCTCAATAAACCCGGAGCAATCAGTTCCGCCTTCACTTCTTCCTGCTGGTTGTCGGTACCGCCTAAATATTTTGCCATATTGAGATATCCTCCTTTACTGCCTTACATTGTCAGGTTCATTAGTACGCTCTTTTATTATACGCCTGCTGTAACATGATTATTATAGCATCATCAGCCGTTTTATTTCTTGACTTTTATGTGAAAGATTTTTACGAACCGGATATTACACGCTGACATCTTCGTTATGCGAGAGGCGGAAGAATATTAACAGGGACACGATGGAAGTCAGGGTCAGGATCGTAGAGTATGCCGCGGCATTGCCGAAATTACTGCGGATGACCTCTGCGTAAATCGCAACTGTCAACGTACTGGTGCTGCTGGTATATAAAATGATGCTGGAACTTAATTCGCTGATCAGGGTGATCCAACTCATAATAGCGCCGGCCAGTACGCCCGGAAGCATCATGGGCACCATGATTTTACGGAAGGACTTAAACTCACTGGCGCCAAGGCTGATCGCCGCTTCTTCCACACTGGGCGAAATCTGTGAAATGATCGCCGTGCTGGACCGGATCGTATAAGGCATACGCCGGATCGTCAGGGAAATGATGATAATCAGAGCTGTACCGGACAAAACCAACACCCCTGAGTTAAAGCCGGACAGCAGCGCAATACCTAACACAGAGCCCGGAATAATATACGGGAACATGGTCAGCGTATCCAGGATATTTGTCAGCAGGGACGGTTTCCGGGCTGTAAGATACGAGATCAGGATACCCAGAACTACCACGATGCCGATTGCGCACAACCCAAAAGCATAGGTATTGAAAATCGATATGTTATCCTTTGAGAACAGCGTGTTCTCGTAGTTCATCAACGAGAACTTCCCGGTATATACCGCGCCTCCCACTGTTTCCAGGAAAGATGTAAAGATAACGGTCAGCTGGGGAAGCATGGCGATAAACGCTACGCCGAACACAAACAGATAGGCAAAGAATTTCTGGCTGCCTTTCGCCTGTACCGGCTGCATGGGCTTTAATGCCGTCATCGCATAGGAATAACGTTTTGCTACCATGCGCTGCAGGAAGAACAGGAACAGGGTAATTACAACGACGATTACGCACAGGGCCGCCGCAAAATGGTCGTCCGTACTGACTTCGCCCATGAACTGGGTATAAATCAATACAGGGAACGTCTTAAACCCTTCCCCGATCAGCATGGGCGTACCGAAATCCGAGAACACCCGCATAAACACCAGCAGGGAACCTGCCAGCAGGGACGGCATGACCAGCGGAAGGATGATCTGCGTCACACGCTGGAACGCATTGCAGCCCAGGCTTTCCGCCGCTTCGTTCAGGGAGCTGTCAAGATTCTTTAACGCGCCGGAAACATACATGTAAATCAAAGGAAATGACTGCAGCGAAAAGACAAGGACGATACCTGCAAACCCGTAAATGCCTCCGAACTGGATGCCGAACAGGCTGTTGATCAGCTGCGTGATAAACCCGTTGCGCCCCAGCAGCTGGATCCATGCATAAGCGCCGATGAAAGGAGGCGACAAATAAGAGATTACAATTAAAATATTGACATATTTGCTGTAAGGGATTTTAAAACTGCGCAACACATATGCCATGGGCAAACCGATAATGGCCGCCAGCAATGTCGCGCAAACGGTTACCTTGAAACTGTTGACCAATGTGCTCCAGTAGAATTTGCGCCCGAAAAACTTTGTAAAGTAATCAAAGGTCAGCGCGTGGGTCTCGGGATCGACCACACTCTGATACATGATCAGAAACAGCGGGTACACTACAAACAAAAGGAAAAAGCACAGTATCGCCAGCGTAAACCCGGTCCAGATGTTCGGCTTCTTCATGCGTCCTCACCACCAATTCGCCTGCCGTTTATATCTTCTGTCTGAATGATCAGCGACTGCATCCCGTCTTCCGTAAATACATTGATACGTTCCGGTTCAACCCGCAGTTTAACAGCTGTATGATTGGGAATGATCCGTCCCACATCCGAAGGTGTGATCACTTCCACCTCCTGCCCGTCGGACATGGTCAGGAAGTAATGGGTCGATATCCCCAGGAATACGCTGTAATTGACCACTGCGTCCAGACCTTCCCCGTCCATATGTACGGTAAATTCTTCCGGGCGGACGGCAACCGTTACGGGGATGTCTGCTGTTCCGGAGGCACCGGCATATTTTGCAACAGCAGCTGCGTCCAGCGTTTGCATGGGAACCTGGTATTTCCCAAAGGAAAGGATATGCTGCGCGCCGCTTTTCCTGACAACAGCCTTAAAAATATTTGACAGACCGATAAACGTCGAAACGAAACGGTTGGCAGGCCGCTGATAGATGTACTGGGGAGACCCTACCTGCTGGATAACGCCATCGTTCATGACGGCAATACGGTCGGAAACCGCCAGGGCTTCCTCCTGGTCATGGGTCACATATACGGTTGTGATCCCCACCTGCTGCTGGATGTTTTTAATGGCATTACGCATTTCCACCCGTAATTTCGCATCCAGATTGGATAACGGTTCGTCCATAAGCAGCACCTGGGGATGGATTACGATAGCCCTGGCCAGTGCAACGCGCTGCTGCTGGCCGCCGGACAGCTGTGTAGGCATCCGGTCTTTCAAATGCCCGATCTTGACTACATCCAAAATCTCAACAACAGACTTTTCAATTTCTGCTGCAGGAACATTCCGCTGCTTTAAACCAAAGGCCACATTATCGAAAACAGACATGTGGGGGAAGATTGCATAATTCTGAAACACCATGCCCATATTGCGTTTGTTGACCGGGATGTTGTTAATTACCTTATTGTCAACCTTTATCGCCCCGCCCTCAATGGAGTTAAAGCCGATGATCATACGCAGCAATGTAGTTTTGCCACAGCCGGACGGACCCAATAACGTAAAGAACTCCCCCGGATGGATTTTCAGGGACAGACCGTTGATAACCGTGGTATCCTCATATTTTTTTATGACATTATCTATATCAATGGAAACACTCATCAGAACTCTCCTTTGTATAACAAAATGGCGCCAATTCATCTATTGGCGCCATTCATAGCTTCAGCACAAATTGATTACGGAATGACCCCGTACTTCCTTATGCCGTTTTACAGTTACATAGATTTTTCCAGATGTTTGGTGAATTCTTTGGTAAATTTTTCTTTGTTTTCGGAAACCCATTTTTCGTTGAACTTCGGGGCAATTTTGATCTTGCTGGCCGGAGTCATAT
>DOSQ01000013.1 GCA_003512125.1 Acidaminococcaceae bacterium | reverse complement strand
GCTTCGCCCCGGGTTTTGGACGCATATTCATCCGCCAACTTCCGGACCTTTTCCGCATAAGCGTCCGCCTCGGATTTCATGCGGGTAATCTCAGCTTCCGTATCTGCGCGCAGCTTATTGCAGAAAGAAACAGCAGCCTCTTTCTGCTTATTGCAGGCCAGTTCTGTCTCTCTGGTCAGCACTTCTGCCTTTTGCATGCTGCTCTTTTTCACTTCGTCCGCAGTTTCCTGCGCTACAACCAGCGTACTCTGCATGGTGCTTTCCATCCGCTGATAGTATTCCAGTTTGGCGCTGACACGCTCTACGGAATCCTTTAATTCCACATTATCCTGATATAACCGTTCATAATCCCGGGAAATCTGCGAAAAGAACTGATTGACTTCATCCGTGTCATAACCACGAAAACCTTTGGAAAATGTTTTTCCATTTAAGTCCAATGGTGTAAGCATAGCGTTTCCTCCTGCATCATTACCTACATTTCTTTAATTATATATAACGCTTCAGTGTAATCGCACAGCGACCCTTTTTCGTCGTGCCTCGGATTTCAGAAAGTTCCACCCGTCCCCTCCCTCGGAACGAAATGATATCACCTTCCGAAACAGCCTGAGATGCGTTTTTAGCTTCTTTCCAGTTGATTTTCACATTCTGGCTTTTAATTTCATCCGCCATCCGTGAAC
This sequence comes from Acidaminococcaceae bacterium, assembly GCA_003512125.1. GTDB lineage: Bacteria > Bacillota > Negativicutes > Acidaminococcales > Acidaminococcaceae > Succiniclasticum. The sequence continues at coordinate 8,322 of DOSQ01000013.1, read as the reverse complement.
GGCTGATTCCATAACCCGCCGCTGCCACCGCATCCAGGCGCAATGCCGCCACGGTAGCTGAAATGATCTTGATCTTTTCTTCCTTTGCCTGCAATTCCTCTCTGCCAATCTGCCGGAGGCTCACATTAGCAGCACCAATCTGGGTCAGGTTGCTTTCGATGTAATTAGCAAAGGCTTTGTCTGCCACAAACTGGGCCCCTTCCGGCACCAAAACGATATCGCCCTGGATCTCGCGTTCGCAACCCATGCCCATAAACGCACCCAGAATATCCCTGTGACCAACTGTATAATAACGCTTATCCCAGGTAACGAGATAGCAGACAATCCCAAAATCCGGTGTTCCGTAAAAATCTTCTGACACAAAGGCCGCCCTGGCCCGTTCCGCATTGGCAAACCCGCCATCAGTTTCCAGACGGATCCCGTCAAAATTTGCAGCCACGATTTCAGCCACATTTTGGCCGTGCGGATCCAAAAAGCCGCTGACCTTGTACTTTGAAGTTTTCTTCGCCGCTTCCGCAAGATCAACTAACCGTGCCGCCAGTTCTTCATCCCCGCCGGCTTTAAAATAACGCAGTATTTTATCCCTGTCTGCCATGCTTATTTGTTTCCCTTTAACTCTTCGCTGCGGGCGAGCACAGCCTGTACCGCATTGTACAGCGCTCCCCGTACAGCACCATTCTCCAGCGCTTTGATACCGGCAATGGTAGTTCCGCCGGGAGAAGTTACCATATCGCGCAGTTCGGCAGGATGTTTGCCCGTTTCCAGCACCATCTTTCCTGAACCGGCAAACGTCTGAGCCGCCAGTTTGATAGCCGCCGCTCTGGGAAGTCCGGCCATTACACCTGCATCCGCCAGCGCGTCAATCATCACGTACACATATCCCGGACCGCATCCGGAAACGGCAGTAACGGCTTCAATATCCTTTTCCTGGATCCGCAACGTTTCTCCGCAGCAGCCGAAAATTTGCTCCGCCGTTTTCACCGCGTCTTCTCCCACGCCGCTGCCGGGCGCAATCGCGGTCATGCCTGCCCCCACTGCCAGCGGGGTGTTTGGCATGGTACGGATGACAGGATTTCCTTTAAAAATCCCGGCTATTTTTTCAATTGTAACAGATCCCATGATGGACACGATAACCGCTTTGTCCGGCACAGCCGAAACCAGCGCACCGTCCAGCACGCTGTCTACCATCTGCGGCTTAATCGCCAATACGATCATGTCCGCGTTCCTGACCGCTTCACAATTATCTACCAGGCCGGTTATGCCGTAGGTTTCGTGCAGATAATCTGCCCGTTCCTTCCTGTGTGCTCCTACACAAACCATGGCCGGGTCAATCAGCCCGGCGCCGGTAATGCCTTTGATAATCGCTTCCCCCATAGCGCCGCCGCCAATAAATGCCAGTTTTTTCAAATTCAGTTTTTCGGCCACGAGGATCCCCCTCTTTCTCCGCCATACACTTCTGCTTCCGCATCAATGTCCACATTGCGCGGCGCACAGACCAGAATATTCGGTCCAATCGTACGGATCGTGCCATTTAATGCATAAATCGTTCCGCTGATAAAATCCGTCATACGTTTCCGCACAGCGGGTTCCGTCGTTTCAAAGTTTACTACCACAGGCTGATCGTTCCGCAGATAGTCAGCCACCTTCTGGGAATCGTCAAAGCTCACAGGTTCGATTACAACAACACGAACTTCCGTGGTCGTTTTCATCTGAATTGTACGGTTTTCCTTTTTATTTTTACGCACCCGGGACAACAGACCGGTTTTTTTCTCTTTTACCTCTTTTTCTTCAGGAGTCGGTACAACCTCTTCTTTCACCACAGGAACAGGAGCCGGCCGGACTGCTTTCGGGAAAGCTTTTTTTACAGGCCTTTCTGCCGCTTCTTCCTCTTCCGTTTCTTCGTCCTTTTCATCCATTACACGGTCCGGATCGTCCGGATCATACAGCCCCAACGCATCTGAAATCCGTTCCAAAAACTTCTTTTTTCCCATAATCTGGTCTCCTTTGTATTAATAGCCCCGATAATTGTAATTCCTCGCACCAAACAACGCCGTACCCACACGCACCATATTGGCGCCCTCCTCCACGGCAATCGCGTAATCGCTTGTCATACCCATGGAAAGGTAATCTATATCATTCCGCTGCTTCTTCAGTTTGCAATAATACTCGTATCCCTGCCGGAACACAGCATGCAGTACTTCCTGATCCGAAGTATTCGGCGCAATGACCATGATGCCCCGCACTCTTATATGGGGAAACGAATCCAGCAACGGCAGTACAGCATCATACTCTTCCGGCAAAAAGCCCGTCTTCTGCGGTTCACGCGCCACATTGATCTGCAGAAGAACATCTATGACCTTATCCTGTTTTGTTGCTTCCTTCTCCAGTGCCCGTAACAGATGTTCACTGTCTGCAGATTCAATCAGGTCAAACAGTTCCACCGCCTGCTTTGCTTTGTTGGTCTGCAGGTGCCCGATCAGGTGCCATCTGCCCGGATGTCCAATCTGCTCCTGCTTTTCCCGGGCTTCCTGTACCCGGTTTTCACCGATAGTACCGACACCCAGCGCTTCTATTTCCGTTATTACAGCAGCCGGATGGTTCTTTGTCACTGCAACCAGGCAGACCGAGTCCCCGGTTTCCTTTTCCTCTGTACGGTTCGCTATGGCCGATGCAATTGTTTCCCTTACGTTACGCAGATTGTCTGCCAACATAAAACCAGACCTCTTTTGAAATAATATAAATATATATAATAAGAATTATACCACATTAAAGCATAACAGATAAAGAGTATTTCAGCAAGAAAAAAGAGAAGAGTGATTTTTATCCTTTTCTGCACAGGCAAACGCCCATGCGTCCCGTCCTTCCGTTTTCATAACGGTAGGAACAGAACAGTTCCGGATTATGATTTGTACACACACCGGAAACGGAAATACGGGAAAGTGTAACCCCCGCTTCCATCAACTGCAACCGGTTGACCTGCCACAAATCCAGCCAGTATTTGCCGTCACACTTTTCCGTAAAACAGGATGCATATTCCTGCATTTGGTTTCTTACAGCATCATCCACTTCATAACAGCATGAGCCGATGGAAGGACCGATGGCCGCCAGAATGTTTTCCGGTTTGACGCCAAACGCTTCGGTCATGGCGGAGACTGTTTTCTTTGCAATCTGCGCCGCGGTTCCCCGCCAGCCCGCATGAGCCAGTCCGATAACACCTGTTTCGGGATCGGCCAGCAATATGGGAACACAATCAGCATAAAACAACAACAAAGGTACATCCGCCAGATTGGTAACAAGAGCGTCTGTTTCCGGAACCGTATCTGCAAAAGAAAGCGCACCGCTGCCGGCCAGTTTTTCTGTAACTATCCTCACATTACTGCCGTGTACCTGGGCACAGGTCGTAAACCGTTCTTCCTTCACACCGATAGCTTCCGCAAATTTTTTCCGGTTGCGAAGCACCTTTTCCGGATTGTCCCCCACATGCAGTGCCAGGTTCAACGTGCCGGGAACGATATCACTTTCTCCGTGGATCCGGCAGGAACAGGCCGTAATAAAACCAGCCTTTGCAAAGCTGGAAAAGTATCCGTACCAAACATTATTATGTGACGTCACTTTGAAATCATTTTGCATTCTCTTTCCCCTTTTGGATTTCATTTTCGAATTTATTGATTGCAAACGCCACAACGTTTACAACCTTCAAAGCAATTTGGAGTAAACTTACCCATGTTCGAATTAGCCCGTTCTTTCAACAGATACGCTTTGGTCACGCCCATATCCAGGTGATCCCAAGGAAGCGTTTCTCCGGTTTTTATCTCACGGCAGGCATGTTCTTCCGGCATGATATGATAGAACTGAAACGCTTCTTTTAACTCCGTCCGGTTTTCCGCCGCCCATAATAAAATTTTCCCAATTCTCCGGTCACCCCTTGCCAAAACAGCCTGTAACACCGTCTCTTTCAGTGACTCAGTCAGAAGACGGATTCGCCTGTCTTTCCTGAATCCGTTTTGTAACATCTTAAACCGCCGTTTCAATACTTTTACATCTTCCAGAGGTGACCACTGGTATGGCGTAAACGGTTTAGGGATAAATGCATTTACAGAAAGCACCAGGTCACCCTTATGCCCCAGTTCATCCATGCGTTTCCGTACCCGGTGAACCAGCGCAATCATCTCCTCGATATCCTCGTCTTCTTCACCGGGCAAACCGATCATAAAATACAGTTTATTATTCGGCATTCCTGCCAGGGCTGCATATTCCATCGCCTGATAAATATGCTCTTCATTGATTCCTTTGTTAATAGCCGCCCGCATCCGGGCACTGCCTGCTTCCGGCGCCACTGTCATGGTACGCTGCCCGCTTTTTGCCAGTGCCTGCACCAACGGCAGGTCCAGGGAATCTGCACGCAGAGATGCACAGGAAAACGGGATTTCCTCGTCGATCAGGGTCTCCGTCAGTTTTGCCATTTCGGGATAGTCGGATACTGCGGCCCCCATCAGTCCCACCTTCGCCGTCTGTTCCGGACGGTGACGGATATCCTGCAGCAGCAGCTCCAGTTTTCGATTGCGGGGCTTTCGGAAACAGTAGCCAGCCATGCAGAACCGGCAATGCCGTCCGCACCCTCTGGCTACTTCCACAATAAACATGTTTGCAAATTCCGTATAAGGCGAAATAATGGCTGAAGTATGGGGATATGCATCCAGGTTTTTCACCCACTGGCGTCTGATTTTTTCCGGTACGGCTTCCAGCCGTTCCATACCGGTAAAGTCTCCCGCCTCATCGTATTGCGGCTGATAGAACCGCGGCACGTACACCCCCGGTAACGCTGCCGCAGCCAGCAGCTTTTCCTTCCTCGTCTTCTTTTCCATCCGCAGCTGTTCCAAAAGCCGCAGCAGCTCCGGCAATGTTTCTTCCCCTTCGCCGATGACCACAAGATCCGCAAACTCCGCCAGCGGTTCCGGGTTAAAAGTTGCACATGGACCGCCGATGATGACAAAAGGATCCCTTTCTCCCCGTTCTTCCGAGAGCAGTTTAATGTGCCCCATCTGCAGCTGGATCAGAAAGTTAAGATAATCCATTTCAAAAGAAAGGGTAGCGCAGATATACGGAAAGTCTGCCAGCGGGCGTTGGTTCTCCATAGAAAACAACGGTGTTTTCGTTTTGGCGTACTCAGCCCGTTTCCTGGCTTCCGGCAGGAAAACGCGTTCGCAGGCCCAGCCCTCCCGGTTCAGGATCTGATACAGAATATGAAGCCCCAGGTTAGACATCCCCAGATGATAGGTATTCGGGTATAAAAAAGCCACCGGGGTTCTCCGCCCCGGGGCAAATATCTGGGTTCCGATTTCTGTTGCAAGGATTTCCTTTATCTCTTTTTGCAGATTCCAGCTCAAACAACTGACCTCGCTTTATCATTCTTATTTTGCTTTCAGCTTTTTCTCCAGCGCTTCAATGATGCTCTTCAGCACTTTCAGCCGCGCGTAGTACTTGCTGTTGGCTTCTACAATGATCCAGGGCGCATAGTCGGTATTGGTGCGGCCGATCATTTCATTGACTGCGTCTTCATATTCGGCCCACTTGGCCCGGTTGCGCCAGTCTTCGTCGGTAATCTTCCACAGTTTTTCCGGATTGTTCTCCCGTTCTTTGAAACGGCGGGCCTGTTCGTCTTTATCGATCTGGAGCCAGAATTTAAGGACGACCATGTTGGCTTCCGCCCATTCCTTTTCCATTTCGTTGATTTCGTCATAGCCCCGGCGCCAGTCCACGTCCGGCGTGATCTTTTCAATCCGTTCAACCATGACGCGTCCGTACCAGGTACGGTCAAACAGCGCAATCTGCCCGGGCGCCGGAATGTTGATCCAGAAACGCCACAGGTAATGGAACATACGCTCTACCGCATTAGGGGCAGAATACGGATGTACGCTGAAATCCAGCGGATCCAGCGCTTCGGCCACGCGTTTGATGGCGCCGCCCTTACCGCCGGCATCCCATCCTTCAAATGCCAGGATTGTGGAAATACCTTTGTTGAACGCTTCCACCTGTAATTCACGGAGACGTTTCTGGTATGCGTCCAGTTTTTCCTTATACTCGTCCTTGCTGATATCTTTACTTAAATCCACCTTGCTGAGGATATCATACTTCCGCTTGCTGTCGCTGACGTTGGTGGACAGGCGCTGTGCTTCTTTGTATGTAGTAAACGCTTTCACCGCCTTGTTAATACCGTCAACCACTGCGTTAAAGACTTCGTATTCCGCCACGTCCACGTCTTCCCCGCTGATCAGGTGCCAGGGGGCATTCTCCGTGTCAGTCGCTTCCAGCATTTCGTCATACCGTTTGTAAAATTTATCGTAATTTCCTTCTTCGGTATAAATTTCCTGAACCGGCTTCCACGCCTTGCCCGTTTCTTTGATGATATTCTTTTTATTCTTCTCCTGCTGCTTTTCCGAAACATGCACGAAGAATTTTAACAGGCAGTAATGACCGTCCGTCAGCTGCTTTTCAAAGGCATTGATTTCATCATAGCTCGTCCTGACCGATTTTGTTTCATTCTTAACTTCAATATCGTTTTTCAGATAGTACCAGCCATGACGGTAAATCGAAATGTGGCCCGGAGGCGGAAGGCGCTTCCAGAAAGAGGTAAAGAAGGGCTGCAGTCTTTCTTTTTCCGAAATTCTTGTAGCTGTGTATACATGGAACCCACGGGCATCCATAAACTGCATCATTTTCCCGACGATTTCACTGCGGCGGGAATGGCGCCAGCCCTCAAAAACCATGATAATAGGCATGCCAGCATCTCTGGCAGCGCGCTGCGCCTTGCCCAGCTCATAGCCCAGTTTTTCATCCAGAAGCTTTTTCAATTCTGATTTTTTTAGTTTCGCGTCAAGATCCACTTTTTTTAACATTAGAAATTGTCCTCCTTCCAAGGCGTAATGCCACGTGGCTTATCCAGTATGACCTGTAACCGGATGCCCCGTTTTAAGTCCTGTTTATTTAAGCGGGGGCGAACGTCCTGACCCGTTCCCCCGGTTTGCAGCCCGATTTCGCCGTCAGCCAGCTGTGAAAGGCTTTGTCTGCTGTTTTGTAACTGCTTTCTTTTTTTTACAATCTGCTCTGATTCCTGCCGTACATCTTCCACCTCGTGATGGGATATGCTTCCGTCCGGCTCTCTCCGCAGGCTGTCTTCTTCCCGGCAGACTGCATCGTGATCTTGCAGAACGGTTGTCTGTTCTTCTCCGCCCGGTGAAGGAGATGTCTTCCACAGTTCAGGCTCCTGCTCTTCTGTGGGCAGCGGCGGCAGGTCAACCGTGTCGAAGTCCGGCAGCTTCCTGTCCGGGAAAAAGATACGGGCTTCCCGTTTCAGCTGCCGCGCCAGTTCTTCCTCTTCCGAGATGCGTTGTTCTTCACGAATCGGAACGGCAGGTATGTAATTCTTGTTAAAAAACATAACAAAACTCCTGCAGAATAAAAGGATACACAAACGATCCCGTCCATGTTCACATGGTTTCACATCATTCTACGCGATTGCTCTTATGCTTCTTCCGGTGTATCTGTTCCGGAAATGGCCTTGCGCATCTGGGTATCCGCGTTGATATTGTTCATGCGGTAATAATCCATCACACCCAGACGTCCCTGCCGCAATGCGTCTGCCATAGCCTCCGGCACCTTGGCTTCCGCTTCTACGACCTTGGCCTTCATCTCCTGCGTGTATGCTTTCATTTCCTGTTCCTTGGCCACTGCCATGGCGCGGCGCTGTTCCGCTTTTGCCTGGGCGATACGCTTGTCCGCTTCTGCCTGATCGGTCATCAGGGCGGCACCGATATTGCGCCCCACATCCACATCCGCTATATCGATAGACAGAATCTCAAAAGCAGTGCCCTCATCCAGTCCTTTATCCAGAACCGTTTTGGAAATATGTTCCGGCGATTCCAACACATCGGTATGCATTTCTGAAGAACCGACCGTAGATACAATGCCCTCCCCGACGCGGGCAATGACCGTTGCTTCCCCGGCGCCGCCGACCAGTCGTTCAATGTTGGCGCGCACGGTAACCCTCGCTTTGACGCGCAATTCAATCCCGTTTTTCGCCACCGCGCCAACTACCGGCGTTTCAATGACTTTCGGGTTAACGCTCATCTGCACGGCTTCCAGCACATCGCGGCCGGCCAGATCGATAGCACAGGCCCGTTCAAAGGTTAGGTTAATGGCCGCCCGGTGCGCCGCAATCAGTGCATCGATGACCCGGTCCACGTTGCCGCCGGCCAGATAATGGGCTTCCAGCTGATCGGAATTCACATGCAGGCCGGCCTTGTTCGCCTTAATCAAAGGCAA
>DOSQ01000127.1 GCA_003512125.1 Acidaminococcaceae bacterium | reverse complement strand
CAGATAGTCGCTCCGCACGGTGTGCGGGGCGATTTACGTATTATGCCGCTGACTTCCAATATCCAACTGTTCATGGACATGGATTACCTGCTGTTGCCAGATGACCGGCGGCTGCAGATCGTAAAGGCCAGACCCCATAAAAACATCATGCTGGTTACTGTAAAAGAGATTACTTCCATAGAAGAAGCGGAAAAGCTGCGGGGACAGAAGGTTTCCGTATACCGGGAAGATATGCCGGAACTTCCGGAAGGCCGTTACTATGTAGGCGACCTGATCGGGCTGCCGGTATTGGATGAAGAGGGCAACCGCATCGGCACGTTCAAAGACGTGCTTCAGACCGGCAGCAGGGATGTATATGTGATCCAACCTCCGGAAGGTAAAGATATCCTGGTAGCCAATATTCCCGAAAATATCCGTGAGATCGATCTGCCGAATGGTAAGATTATTGTCCGCCTGCCTGAGTGGGACGAGGAAGATATACGATGAAATTTGTCTTTGTCACTCTGTTCCCGGAACAGATTGAAGCTGCGGCCGGCCATAGCATGTTAAAGCGGGCTATGGACATAGGTCTCATTCAGATGGAATGTGTCAATCCACGGGATTTTTCCATGGACCGGCATCATTCTGTGGATGACGCGCCCTTTGGCGGCGGCGTGGGTATGGTGCTGAAGCCGGAACCGGTGGTGGAAGCGATAAAACTGGCCAGGGCTAAGGTGCCGGGGGCTCTTGTCATTGCCATGAGCCCGGGGGGGACAACCTTTAAACAGTCTCTGGCGGAAACGTGGGCGAAGAACGAAACGGGTCTGATTTTTGTCTGCGGGCATTATGAAGGCTTTGACGAACGCATTTATCACTGGGTGGACATGAAAATCAGCATCGGTGATTTTGTCCTTACCGGGGGTGAACTGCCAGCCCTGATGATCATGGATGCGGTGAGCCGGTTTGTGCCCGGCGTGCTGGGCAAGCTGGCCAGCGCCGAAGAGGATTCCTTCTCCAGCGGGCTGTTGGAATATCCCCAATATACCCGGCCGGTGGTGTTTGAAGGCCTGGAAGTGCCGGAAGTACTGCGCAACGGCAATCATCAGCTGATTGCCCGGTGGCGGCGAAAACAGGCATTAAAGGCAACGTATCTGCTGCGTCCGGATCTGCTTCCGGAAGAGTTTGATAAGCAGGATAAGAAGCTGCTGGAAGAAATTAAGAAAGAATTATAATTTTGTTGTAAGAAATACTTGTAAATTTTGTAAAAAAAACTTGCAACGTAAGTGCTTGTGTGGTAAAATACTACACGTGTAAAACGGACGGTCCGCTGTGCAGCACAAGTAAGTCGCATGAACGTCTATGAATTTAGGAGGAAAACATGAATATCATTGAAGCACTGGATAAAGAACAGTTACGTTCTGATATCCCTGAGTTCCGTGCCGGCGACACCGTTAAAGTGTATGTAAAGGTTGTTGAAGGTACCCGTGAACGCGTACAGTTATTTGAAGGCGTAGTTATTTCCCGGAGTGGTTCCGGTGTCCGCGAAATGTTCACCGTCCGCCGTATTTCCTACGGTATTGGCGTTGAAAGAACGTTCCCGGTACACAGCCCGCGTCTGGAAAAGATCGTCGTAGCACGCAAAGGTATTGTTCGCAGAGCAAAACTGTATTACCTGCGTAACCTTACCGGTAAAGCTGCTCGTATCCGTGAACGCCGCTAACGTAGTGCACAAAGGGGGCTGCAAAGGCAGTCCTCTTTTTTGTTATTCGCGGAATGTGGGGTACAGTTTTTTACTGTTGCACAACTCCCGCAAAGCCGCTGAATAGTCTGGCTATATGTTGAGAGGGGTTAACCAAATGAGCGATAAATCCGGAGGATCTTTTCAGGATTCGTTAAACGACTGGCTCGTATCTATAATCGTTGCGGTAGCGCTGGCTTTTTGTATCCGTACGTTTATATTTGAACCGTATAAAGTAGAAGGAACTTCCATGTACCCGACGCTGTTCAATCAGGAACGGCTGATCGTCAATAAATTCGGTTATTTTGTCGGAGATCCGAAGCGGAACGAAATTGTGGTGTTCCGTTATCCGAAAGATGAAAGCCGTGATTTTATCAAACGCGTTATTGCGGTTGGCGGCGATACGGTGGAAATGCGCGATGGCGCCGTATTGGTCAACGGAAAGAAAATTGAAGAGCCCTATACATGGAAAGAAGACCCGAAGGGACTGAACCATTCCAATTACCGGAAGAGCCTGGTGCCTAAGGACCACATCTTTGTGCTGGGGGATAACCGCAATAATTCCGAAGACAGCCGGTTCGCCGATGTGGATTTCGTACCGCTTCGCCTGGTAAAAGGCAAGGCCGCTGTCGTATTCTGGCCGTTTGAACGGTTCCGCACGTTACCGTGAGGCTATCATGGACGTAAAGGATTTTAAGATACAGTGGTTCCCGGGGCACATGACCAAGGCCCGGCGGATGATGGAAGGACAGCTGCGCCTGGTGGACGTGGTTGTGGAACTGCTGGATGCCCGTATTCCCGATTCCAGCATCAACCCCATGCTACGGCAGATGGCCGGGAACAAACCCCGTGTCATTGCCCTGAATAAAATGGACATGGCGGACCCGGTCAAAACGGAAGCCTGGCTGCAGAAACTGAAGCAGGAAGGTGTGCCTGTCTGTTCCATCGACTGCCATACCGGAAAAGGCGTCAAGCAGATGATCAGTCTGGTGAAGGAAGCAGCGAGGCCCATTACCGAGAAGTGGCTGAAAAAAGGCGTCAGGAACCGGGATGTCCGTCTTATGATCGTGGGCGTGCCTAATGTGGGGAAATCCACGCTGATCAACCGGCTGGCCGGACAGGTGAAAGCCATTGCTTCCGACCGCCCCGGCGTGACAAAACAGAAGCAGTGGGTAACCATTGCCAAAGGATTACAGCTGTTAGATACACCCGGCGTACTGTGGCCGAAATTCGAAGATCCGGAGACCGGCCTGCATCTGGCCCTGACCGGTGCAATCAAGGACGATATCTACGATCGCAGGGATGCGTTGATCCTTCTGCTTCAGGAAATGCTGGAAAAATATCCGCAGCAGCTGGCTATGTTTTATCATATCACACTGGACCCGGAAGATACGGCGGAAACGGTTATGGAAAAAATCGGTGCCGCGAGGGGCTGTGTGAAAGCCGGCGGCGTTCTTGACCTGAATAAGGTAGAGCAGATGGTCCTGTATGAATTTAAAACTGCAAAGATGGGGCGCTTTACGTTGGATGATCCAATATAAACGATTCTTCTGAACAGACAGTTATCTGCATAAAGCAAAGGATAATTATCTGAACAAACAAAATGAAACTGCCGGCTTAACGCCGGCTTTTTTATTGCGGGAATCGGGGCTATGATGGAAGCATGGACAAACTATTGGCAATGAAATGCATCAAAACGAGGGCGGACGAATGAAACAATGGTTCTTTAACGTCATGAGGCGTATTTTTCGTCGGCGTATTCTTGCAAAAACAGTATTATTCGGGGTAAAATTTAGTGAAGCTATAAAAGACAGGAGAGGATAAGATGAAATTAGCGGAAATTAAAGCCATATTAGCCGGAAATCCGACTGAAGAACAGATGCATGAAATGCGGCAGGACGAACGGGCCGGTGTGCAGAAACTGCTGGCGGCTTACGATAAAAAACGGGAAAAGGAACGACAGGAACGCCTGCGTTTTGCCAACATGCTGAGTTATGAAAAAGAATACATGGCATTGCCCGGTATCCGATATATTGTGGGCGTTGACGAAGCGGGCCGTGGTCCGCTGGCAGGTCCGCTGGTTATTGCAGGCGTTATTTTGCCGGAAAACGTATTCATTGCCGGCTTAAACGACAGCAAAAAGCTGAGCGAAGCAAAGCGGGAGGCGCTGTACCCGGAAATTTTGGAGAAAGCGGTTGCCGTGCTGGTCAATGTTGTCAGCATTTCCAATATTGATAAGGAAAATATTTATCATGCGACACAGGAAGGGATGGAGCAGATTTTGCGCCAGATACGTGTGCGTCCCCAGGTAGCGCTGGTTGATGCCATGCATCCCCATGTGGAAGGCATTGAAACCGTGCCCATCATCCATGGTGATGCGCTGAGCGCGTCTATTGCAGCTGCGTCTGTGGTAGCAAAAGTTACTCGTGACCGCCTCATGGAGGAACTGGCCCGGGTTTATCCCCAATTTGGCCTGGCAAAAAACAAAGGGTACGGCAGCCAGCTGCACATGGATGCAATCCGTCAGTTCGGTGCCACGAAGATCCACCGCCGCAGCTACGAACCGATCCGCAGCATGAATCTTTCACCGGTGGAAGAACGGGACAATTACCTGTTTGAACCGGAAAACGGAAAAGAAGACGCAGGACTGAAGGCATTGCTGGAAGATTTGGAGGCGTAGATTATTTTAACCAAAAAGGAAATCGGCAGACGGGGTGAAGAAATTGCCGCAGAATTTCTGGAGCGGAAAGGTCTGCACGTTGTGGAGCGGAATTATTACAGCCGCTGGGGGGAACTGGACCTGGTTGCAGTAAAACCGGACCCGGATGATGTTGAGAATGAAACGTGGTTTAATGATGATTTCTTTCAGAAAATGAACGGCGATGTGCAGGAGCAACGGGGAATTTGTGTACATTTTGTAGAAGTGAAGACCCGGACCGGAACGGACTATGGGACTCCCGGCGCAGCAGTCACCTATACAAAACAGCAGAAGTTACGGAAAACCGCATTAATCTGGCTGCAGGAGCAGGAACAGTATTATTCCGATTTGTGTTTTGATGTGATTGAAGTGTGGGTCGCAGGTAAAACGGCGAAAATCCGCTGGCTGAAAAACTGCTTTTAAGTTCTGCTTTGCAATAGCGCATCCGTCTGGTCTAGCGGTAATCGCTGAAGAAATCTAAATCATTACAGGGAGTTTGAAAGAAAAATAGTACGTAATCAAGGAAGGTGATGATATTTGTACGCAAGAGTGTCAGGCGAAACGCCCATAGGGTTAAATGGCGCAGGAGTGATAGTGGAGGTAGATATTGAACGGGGGTTGCCGGCCTTCGAAATTGTGGGACTGCCGGACATGGCGATTCGGGAATCCAGGGAACGGGTGCGGACGGCATTGAAGAATTCCGGCTTTCCTTTTCCGCAGAACCGGATTACGGTGAATCTGGCGCCGGCCAATTTGCGGAAGGATGGAAGCGGGCTGGACCTGCCCATTGCTATCGGGATTCTGGTTTCTCTCGGAGTGCTGCCTCAGGATAAAGTTCAGGATAAGGTTTTTATTGGGGAACTTTCCCTTGAGGGAGCAATCAGGGAAGTAAACGGGGTCCTGCCCATGGTGCTGGAAGCCCGGCGGCAGTGTATGTCGGAAATTTTTATCCCGCAGGGAAACGGGGAAGAAGGCCGACTGGTTGATGATATTACGATTTATACGCCGGTCCATTTGAAGCAGTTGGTGACCCATCTGCTCCGGCCCTGTCTGGAACCGTTGCAGCATAGGGAACTGGAACTTTCGGAACCGGATAATGATGAAATTGATTTTTCTGATGTCCATGGACAGAAGGTGGTGAAACGGGCGCTGGAAATTGCGGCGGCAGGCGGGCATAATATTCTGCTGACAGGTTCCCCCGGCAGTGGGAAGACCATGCTGGCCCGTCGTCTGCCCACAATTTTGCCGCCTATGACAAAGGAAGAGGCGTTGGAAGTAACTAAAATCTACAGCATCGCCGGACTGCTTAACAACCGGGCCGGACTTATCAACAAGCGCCCTTTCCGCAGCCCACATCATACCATTACGTTAAGTGCTCTTATTGGAGGAGGGAAAGAGCCTGTGCCCGGCGAAGTCACCCTGAGTCACAACGGCGTACTGTTTTTGGACGAGTTCCCGGAATTTTCCAAAGCTGCGCTGGAAGTGTTACGTCAGCCGCTGGAGGATCACGCCGTAACAATCAGCCGGGTTCAGGGATCGTATGTTTTCCCTGCATCATTCCTTTTATGCTGTGCCCAGAATCCTTGTCCATGCGGTTTTTTTGGTGACGAGACGAAAGAATGTACCTGCCGTCCCTTTGAGATTGAACGGTACCAAAGAAAAATATCCGGTCCTTTGTCAGACCGGATCGATTTGCAGATCCATGTGCCCCGGGTGAAATATGGGGATCTTCAGGCTACAGAAGCAGAAGAGACATCGGCACAGATCCGGACACGCGTCTGTGCGGCCCGCAACATCCAACTGAAACGGTTGAAACGTTACGGCATTTACTGTAACGCCGCCATGAACCACAGGAATGTAGAACGCTTTTGTAAATTGGATGATTCCGGTAACAAACTGATGGAAAACGCCTTCCGCAAGCTTGGTCTCAGCGCCCGCAGTTACGACCGGATCCTGAAAGTGGCCCGCACCATTGCGGACCTGGCAGGAAGTGACGAAATCCAACCTGCCCATATAGCGGAGGCGATTCAGTTGAGGACGCAGGTGAACCAGTAATAATCAGACAGTTGTGGATTCTCCACGGCTGTTTTGCTATAATTATTGAGAGAAGGTAAATAAGTGAGAATAGAAAAGATGAAATAAATATGAATGTTATTATAATCGTACAGATGCTCAACGGGAGGAGGTGAAGGGCATGAGCAAGTATACTGATGATGATATTCGTGAAATGAAAAAAGTTACCATTCAGGCTGCAGCACAATATTTGGGAATATCTCCTATGGCTTTAACGCTGGGTATGAGAAACGCATTGCTTCCAATTGGCTTTGCAGTCAAAAATGACGACAACGCTTACTCAAACACATGGCATTATGTAATCGTTCCTGAACGGCTCATTGCATATAAACATGGCAAAATCAATGAAATCCAAGTGAAGAACATCGAAGACAGCCTGTCAACAATCGTCAAAAGTTTTGAAGAAATGAAGCACGACCTGCTTTTTCTATTAAAAGAAAACGGGGGATCGG
Organism: Acidaminococcaceae bacterium; assembly: GCA_003512125.1. Taxonomy (GTDB): domain Bacteria; phylum Bacillota; class Negativicutes; order Acidaminococcales; family Acidaminococcaceae; genus Succiniclasticum. Next base: position 2,814 of record DOSQ01000127.1, on the reverse strand, counting down.
AGGGATAGTATTATTCAATAGCCTGTTTGAAAAGAAAAATGAAACGGAGGAGGTGAAACTTTTGGCAGATAAAGAAGGAAAAACAATTAGTCGTCAGGCCTTATATGATGAAATATGGACGGATTCGGCCCGGAAGGTTGCGGAACGATATGAGATTACTTATTCCCGTTTCCTCAGAATATGTAAGGAAAACAATATCCCGGTTCCTTCGTCTGGATATTGGACTAAATTGGTGTTTAATAAGCCTGCTCAAAGGAAGCCTTTGCCGGGTTCAAATATCGAAATGATTCAGTTAATCCCGGAAAAGGAGAAGCAAATAGATACTGATACGGTTATTGCAGCAGAAAGTATTCCTGTTTCTGAGAAAGATAAAATATCGTTAGAAATCAGACGCGAAGCAGAATCCTCAAGGTATAACCGGGAAACACTATATCAAGAAGTGTGGGAGAATCCTGTCACGGAAGTTGCCAAGCGTTATAAAATGTCCGATGTCAATTTGCGTAAGATATGTAAAAAACTCGATGTTCCGCTGCCACCGCTAGGATATTGGGCAAAAAAACGGGCGGGAAAGAAAGTTTCCAAGCCAAGCTTGCCAAAATTGAAAACACCTCCAAATGAAGATAAGCCAAAGAGCGGGAACCCGCGCACGTTATATATTGGTGAATCCGCGCTTTCATTTCTGAAAGAGGAAGATCGTCTTAAAGTCATTGAAGCCGCAAGTAAACTGCGTGTTGCCGGTCCGGGTGCCAGACTGTATAAAGATATTGAGGCACAAAAAGAAAAATGTGTGGACTGGTTGGAGCAACGAAAGAACGGCCCGTTTCATTATGGAAGGTACGTTGGCGAAACACCGTTGTTAGCCGATAGCATGTCATCCGAAACGTATTCCAGAGCATTTCATGTTTTGGATGCGCTCATCAAAGGCATGCTTCCATTTGGTGCCTCTGTGACATATCAGTTCCACTTTCAAGTCAATGGCGAGGACGTTCCGTTTACCATGTCAGAGGCACAGGATCAGATCCCACATGAAATAACTCACGAGGAAAAATTGCAGCTTTTACAGTATGAAGAGGCTAAGCGTAATCATTCCTGGGCTCCAAAACCGAATATTCCCAAGTGGGATCGTCCATGGAACGGAAGGCTGACGCTTATTATTAATGGAAAGTACAAGTTCATGGATTGTAAATCCTATGTACTTGAAGACCGTATTGGCGAAATCATGATTGCTTTTTATGAAGCTTCTTATGCGGTTCGTCTGGTACGGCTGGAGAGAGAAGAAAAAGAACGGATAGAAGAAGAAAAACGCCGCAAAGCTGCTGAAATCCGAAAACTATACAATCAGGAAGTCGATTATACTGAAGGTCTTGTTAATGCTGCTAACGATTATGCAATAGCTTGCAAAATCCGTGCCTATGTCGAAGCAGTAAAGTCTTCTGGCTGCAAAAGTGCTGACTGGATTGATTGGGCAAACGCCAAAGCAGACTGGTATGATCCAACCATTAGCGTTGAAGATCCATATTTCGGCGTAAGGAGGCATTATCAGGATCCGGATCAAAAAACACTGAAAAAGAAGTATTATGATTGACAGTAATAAAACCATTGCTATAATGCATATTTCAAGTTAAAATATTTTTAACAAAATCTTCTATAATGAATTATCTATAAACAATGAATGGGGATGAAGGGGGTGACGTACTGTTATGGAAAAGATTACCATACCTGTGACAATTCCTAAAAATATGATTCCGTATATTGGATTGAAAGAAAACGGCTTCACTTTTGAACAGAATGCTATGCTGCTTTACCCGCTGATTCAGAACATGATTATTTCACATGGAAAAGCTGCTGAAATATTGGGGGTACGAAAATGGGATTTAATTGAATTTTATAATAAAATGGGAATCCCATACATTAATCAGTCGCATGAAGAATTGGATGAGGAAATAGCGGGATTTGCCAAACTGAAGGAGAAGAGAACTGTATGATTGTCGTATCGGATACAACACCGTTAATTTCTTTGATGAAGGTGTCAAAGTTAGGTTTGCTGGAATCTCTTTTTCGGGAGGTGTTAATCCCTGTCTCTGTTTATGCAGAATTGACTACGAATCCAAACTTTGAAGATGAAACAAGACAAATAAATGATTGTCCGTTTATAAAAGTTGTTACGGTCAAAGAATATAAGGCGGTTGATGTATTGCAACGTTCTGCCGGTCTTGATCTTGGGGAAAGCGAAGCTATTATCTATGCAGATGATATTAAAGCCGACGTTCTTCTCATGGATGAGGCAAAGGGCAGGCAGGTAGCAAAAGCTATGGGACTGTATATTATGGGGACCGTAGGTGTTTTATTGTTTGCTTATGAAGAAAGAATTTTGTCTGGCTCTGATGTTGTGAAAGCGTTAGATCAACTACGGATGGCAAATCGGCATATTGGAGAAGATGTTATAAAATATGCACTAAGTAAAATACGTGATTAAGGAACAGGGCTAAGGAGTTTCTTCTTCATCAGCCCGTGCGAGTTTTCGAAAACATTGCAAAACTAAAAAATAATAATAAAACTTATCGATTTAATAAATCTGTATTTTTTTAAAAGCTAAGCCCCATAGAACTCAGATTCTATGGGGCTTAAGATAGAGTAATTACCCGCTTACATTGTATGTGTGGAGTGTAACCAAAATTCGTGAATCTACGGACTTAGCGGGTCGCGATATTATTCTTCCGTCACATATTGCGGAGGCGATTCAGTTGAGGACGCAGATGCAGTAAGTTTATAGAATAATTTAACTTTTATTATTAGTTTTTGCCTCGTTCAGCT
>DOSQ01000134.1 GCA_003512125.1 Acidaminococcaceae bacterium | reverse complement strand
GGCATCATCGGCATCTGCGGCTGGGGCGGCCTGGCGCTGAACGCCGCGGCCATGGACACCCGCATCAAAGCTTCCGTCATCTCCACCATGTACGACATGAGCCGCGTCACTGCCAACGGATATTTTGACGCCATGGACGAAGACGCCCGTTATAAAGCAAGGGAAACCATGAACGCCCAGCGCACGGAAGATTACAGGAACGGCAGCTACAAACTGGCAGGAGGACTTCCGGACGAACGGCCTGCGGAACCGAAATTCTTCAGCGATTATTGGGATTATTACAAAACGCCCCGCGGTTACCACAAACGCTCCCTGAATTCCAACGGCGGCTGGAACGTGACCAGCGCACTGTCCTTCATGAACATGCCCCAGCTAAGTTACGCAGGCGAAATCCGTAACGCCGTTCTGGTTATCCACGGGGAGAAAGCCCACTCCCGTTACTTCGGCGAAGACGCTTTCAAAAAACTGAAAGGCAACAACAAAGAGCTGATGATCATCCCCGGCGCATCCCACACCGACCTGTACGACCAGATGGACATCATCCCCTTTGATAAAATTGAAGGCTTCTTCCGCAAGTATCTGTAAAAAGTAAAGAACATACTTATAATATAAACAGGACGTGATTCCACCGCAACGATGGGAACCGTCCTGTTTTCTTGTATGCATGAAAACCGGAAGCCAACGCCAGATTGGCGCCGCCAAGCACAACCACTTTCACTTCCGGCGATTGTTCGCAATACGTTAAGTGGTTTAGCAGTTCAATATCTGTCGCCTGGTCTAAAGGATTCAGATGGTCCGGATCATTCAGTAAAATGATGGCAACGCCGTTTTTTACTTCAAATGTTGTTTTACTCATTCTCGGCCTCCCCTCATGCCTTCTTTTTTCTTACCAGTCGGATAAAACTTTGCAACGTACTGTCCACCACCCGGTCCTTCCGCCACACAAAGGACACCTCCGCCTGTGCGAAGGCTGCAGGCACTGCATGGCTGACTACAATCTGTTTTGTTTTATAAAAAGCCGCCAGGCTATCCGGAAACAGCGTTACCCCCAAACCGGCGCTGACGCTGGCAAGGATCGCGCCCAGCGAATCAAATTCTACCGTCTGCATTGGAATAATCTGCTCCTCATGCAGCCACTTTTCCAGCATCCATCGGTAGGAACACCCCTGAGGCAACACCAGCAACGGTTGGGATAATAACTCCGCAACCGGCGTCCCTACGTCAAATTCCGCTGTAGAATACAACGCAAGCGTTTCCTTTCGCACAAAGCAGCTGGCCAGTTCCGCATGGTTAACGGAACCTGCCACAAACGCCCCGTCCAGCCCATGCTTGCCGTAGCCTCTGTTACGCTGCCCACCGCAGGCTGGATGTTCCGCCATAAACTGTAGAAAGCATTGACCCGGAGGTTGAACATGAAACACACCAAGAATAATTCGTCACAGGTTTTCAACCTGAAACTGAAAAAAGAAAATCCGCCCACCGTAATACGGTCGGACGGACAGGAAACGCGCAACTGGATCATCGAATGCGCCGGTAAGCTGTTTGCCAGGGACGGATATGATAAAACAACGAGCAAAAGCATCTGCACTATGGCAGATGTGAATCTGGCCGCAGTCAATTATCATTTTGGTAGCCGGGACGGACTGTATCTGGCGGTACTGGAAGAAATACAAAACCGTATTACGGAACTGAATTCCCTGAGCCGCATCAAAAATTCTCCGATTTCTTCCCGGGAAAAAATAGAAACATTCTTAGACTTTTTTATTTCATCCGTTTTCAAAAAAAACAACTGGCCCGTGCAGCTTTGGACCCGGGAACTTATGGAACCCTCTCCGTTCCTGCAGCTGGTAGTCCCCAAAAAAATTCTGCCGAAATTTTCCGTGGTCGTCAGTATCTTCAGCGAATATCTGAATCTTCCGGAAGAGGATCCCCGGTTATATACTGCCATCTTAAGCACGCTGGCACCTTTTTCCATCGTCTCCCTGGGACAAAATCATCCGCTTGCATCGCATTCACCAATAAAGATCCCACAAGGTCAACTAATCCGGTTATTGCGCGCCAATGCACTGCTTACCCTGCAGGCGTTACGCGATACAACCGCGGTTGCAGACAAAGCGCAAAGTTGTAATCTTGCGGTTCCTGATGAATAAGCGTATACCACGCAGCCGGCGCGTCATTTGAAAGCAATCAGCACGAGTTTGGGATTGCCCGTCCAATGATCCAGCAGCGCGATTGTGTTTCCGTCAATCTGGCAGCCATAGGTCGCGTTAATACCTAATTCCTTAGGCGTGAAATTAGCCACGAGCTTCGCATCCTTGCGGGAATAAATGTCCAGCCCTTTACTGTTCGAGCGCGCATGTACCATATAAGCATCCGTCAGATAAAAGCTGCCGAAATTAAAATCTTTGCTGGGACCATACGACCTGACCAGACGCATATCCAGGTCGTGCTCACGGACATAGTGATTGTTGGGGGCTTCGCTCTTAACGCGCCCCCGGACCAGAGCCCGGTCTCCATGTACGCTGAACCAGCCGCAGGTGATATAAGGATCGTTCTGGGGCAGGTAGCCGCCTGCCTGTTTAGCATTAGGAACCGGGAAAGTTCCGTCCGCCTTGGCCTGCGTCTTTAGAAACGCTCCGCTGTTTGTCCAGGCAAGCGCGTTGTTCTTATCAGTGGTAGGCGTCAAATAACCCAGGTTGGCGTAAATTTCTCCGATGTCTTTGTCTTTTTCCAGTCCGTGCGTGCGGTGCTTGCCCTGCACCTGCTGACGGAAGAACAGACGGTCTCCTGCTACACCGGTGAGGAAGCTGACGTTCTGTGCCAGCGACGGCTGATCCACCACGAGTTTTTTATCTTTGAGAACGAGCTTCACCAGATCCTTTTTACCGGAAACCGCGTAGAACGCACCGTCCAGATACCGCATCGGGGGCATATAGGCGCCATTGGACAGCCCTTTAACATCGCTCTCCAGTTTGAGGACTCTGATGCTGACATTTTGATTTTTGAGTTCGGCGCCATCTTTTTGCACCATTTCTACAATCGGCGCTACGGTTTTTTTCGGGGACGCGGGTTTCTTTTCATTTCCGCCTCCACTGCCGCTGCCGCCACAGCCCGTAAGGGTAAGCGCCGCAGCCAGGGCGAGCGTAAGTGCAAACAATTTTTTAGATTTCATGTTTCTCCCTCCTGTGCGTAATAGTTATTTTCTTTGTCACTAAAGAAACTACTGTTTTGATTTGCAACCGGCCCAGGCCGTTTTTTTCTTTTCAAATACCATGAAGTAACAAAAGCCTTCGTTCTTCGTCTTATCCTCTTGCAGTAACATTATACCATCAGACCGGGATATGTTAAAGGTCTGAACGCCGGATCCCTTACCCGTCCCCGGTCACTTAAGTGACCGGATTTTTTTCGCAACTCCAGTGGCCGTGCGGTTTTTCAGCCTGCTCTCTGTTATTAATATAGGCAGTCTGTTTATCTGTCTCCAGATGGCATACATTTCGTTCATTCTATTGCTTTGTTCGCGAGAGCTGCCAGTACGCCGACCCGCCAAAAACGGTTTACTTCCTTTTTTTCAATTACGGCTGCTCCCGGCAGTTTACCTGCAGCATTCCAGTCCTGCTTGCATTCCCGGATTGATAAGCGTATAATACATTCCTGTACGGAAAAAGGAAATAAACCCTGCTGCCGGTCTTTGGCAACAGCTTCCACTCCGTAATCCAAAAAAACAGGAGGCATTTCTTTGCATTACAGTAAACCGATCCATAAACAGCAGTCGCTGAAATTCAATATCGTTGATTCGCCCATGGGCATAGGGAAAAGCGAAACCCTCATCGACCGGATCCGCTTTCACAACAGCTGGGATGACAAGGAACCTACGCGTTTCATCGTGTTCGTTCCCACCATCCGGGAACGGGACTGCCGGTATGCACCGGTGGTGAATCTGAAATGCCCGGAAACGAAACCTTATAATAAAAGTATCCTGGATTTAATCCGTAACGGCGAAAACATTGTCACGACCCATGCGCTCTGGAGCACGTTCAACGATGAGACACTTGAAGCGTTTCACCGTTGCGGGTTTCACTATATAGCGCTTTTCGACGAAGTACCCCCGCTCTTCCAGGATGTGGTCGGCGTGGGCAACAAGCTGGATGAACCGCCGGGAAGCATACGTTTCGGTCCTGCCGATGTTAAACTGATGCAGCAGACCGGCATGGTCAGAGTCCTCAATGGCGCAATCGAATTCAATCCCAAATGCGATTACGCAAAAACCGATTCCGATTACAAAATATTCGACGCTGTAAAAAAACTGAGTTACAGCTGCACCTTGTATCCCTACGGAAATAAAGATGGACGGTTCACTTCCATCATCGCGTTCGCGAGACGGGAACTGTTTTCCTGCTTTAAAGAATGCTGGTTCTTTTCCTACCTGACGCAGGACAGCATGCTGCACAAGTATTGCGCGTTAAACCGTATTGATATGGAATATTATCAGATCGTCGACAGGCGCATCATGCGGAATCCCGGCGGCCGGTTCATGGAAACCTATCCGGACGGAATTGAGAAACTGGTCATTCTGGACGGGAAGCCGTTTAATATGGACATCAGCCTCTCCAAACGCTGGTACAGTCGCGCCGCCAAAGATAAAAGCCAGGCAGGACTGAAAGAACTGAAACAGAAGTTCCGCAATGCCTATGAATTCATGAAAGCCCGGGGCGTGCGCAGCGATTCCTTTATGTTTACCACGTTTAACGCCAACAAAGAGCTGCTGCGCAGTAACGGAAGGCATTACCCGTCCCTGCGTCGGTTCCTGCCCTGCAATACGAAAGCCACCAACGAATACAGCAACTGCACCGGCGTGGCCTATCTGTGCAACCGGTTCTTTGACGTAACCTGCACGCATTTTCTTGCGGATCGGGCAGAAGCGGAAAAGAATCCGGAGCTGAAATTCAATGACGACAATTACGCGTTGTCCGAACTCGTACAGTTCATCTGGCGCTCCAACGTACGCGTGCAGGATTCAACCCAGCCCGTTTATGTGTGGATCCCGGATCAACGGATGCGCACGTTGTTGCAGGATTTTCAGAAGCGCGCCCTTGCGAAGCGGAACGTACCGGACACGTATCGCGTAAAATGCAAAAAAAGACCTGCGACTCCCAAACTGAGGCGCAGGCTTGCACACAGAAAACCGAATTTATCGGATTTGCATCATGCTTATATGTGTTTTAAATATATTTTGTTTCCGACGGCTTGAACTTCCTACTGGTCAGTATATTAGAAAAGATAAAAATCGTCCAGTTGTACTGGACGATTTTTCATTACTTTTTTCTTCTTTTGCTTCATCCTCTACGGCTTTTTGTCAGATAAGGATATTCTGTTATTTCTTTCTGCGTTTCATGAACATCCAGATACCGCCGCCAATCAGAACTATCGGCAGGCCAATAATTAACAGGTCAAAAATATCAAAGTCGCTGTCGTCCGCTTCTCCTGCTTTGGGTTTTGGCAGCTCTGCCTTGCCGACCGCAACCTTCCAGGTGCGTTCCATTTTATCGTATTTGGCGGTCACATCTGCAACGCCGTCAGCCTTACCCACAAGCACACCGTCTTTCAATTCGGCAATCTTGCTGTCGCTGACGCTCCACTGGGGCTTTACCTCCCCTTCCTGTCCGGTGATGTAAGCTGACAGTTCCAGTTTTTCGTTAACGTCTACGTGTGCGGGCAGTGCATTGCACTCCAGCTTTGGGACGTAAGCGGTTACCTCCACCTTAAAATCACGGGAGGCATTATCTACGGTTAATTTTCCGGTGATCGTCACCACACCGTCAGCTTTGGCGGCTAGCGTACCGTCACTGGCCACGCTGACCTTGTCGTCGGCGCTGGATTTTAAATCGGACAATTTATATTTCAGATTGCCAGGAACGGTAACTGTCAGTTTGCTGCTTTCCCCTACTTTAATGGCAGGGTCTGCCGGTTCCACATTCACCACGGCACTGACAGTAAACAGGTTGTCCTTGGCGTCTGCATCTTTCCCATCTGTCTTTTCCTCAGTAGCCCCTTCCAGCACGGGAACATCTTCTTCCTCTTCTTCCGGTAACAGGGGCGCTTTCTTTGTCGTGAGCATGGTAGCAGGAGAACCGTAAATCAGCTTCGGGTTCTTAACATCATCGTTGCGGTAGACCGCAGTCAGGTCTGCTGCCACCAGGAACCGGGCAAACAGTTTGTTATCCGGCTGATGAATGGCCCGTATATCATAGAACCAACCTCCAACGGCTTCATGAGCATATATCAGCCGGTACGGTCTGTTAGCACTGTTCAGGCTGGTCTTTACCGGGGAAATTCCTTCCAGGACTGCCATCGCCGCCGCTTCCGAAACATCAAATCCCTTTTCCATAAACTCATAAGCGCCGCTCACATCAGCCGGCATGCCGCCTTCCTGTTTCACGGTAATCGTTTTGTCTTTCAGGGTAAATGTCAGTTTCACCGGTTTTTTATCTACATCAAATTCAGCTTCGCCCACGCCGTTATCATTGACCAGTAAAATGCCGGCCGTACTGAAATCATATGAACTGTCTTCCGCTTCACTGCCCCGCATTACGTCAAATTCAAACAGGAAGAGACCTTCTTCCATGGGTTTAATAATGAGGTGCCCGTTGTTGTACTGGGAGCTTTCTTTCCATGTATAATTGCCTTCCGCCTTTTTCCATTCCTCGCTGCCTTTGGCCATGCCCACAGCGGAAACGGCCAGCATTACAAGCAGCGTCAGCATAAAAACCGCAAGCTTTGTTATCTTTATATTTCGTTTCATTTCCTTACGCCTCCTTACAGTGCCAGCCTGAATTTTGCCGTACGGGGCGTTCTGCCGTCAACCCAGTACTTAATCGTATATACACCTCGGGGAGAACGTCTGCCCGAATTCTTTGCAGCCCAGCCGTTCCAGTCGAAACAGAACCACTGGTTAGAATTACTCGACTTGAAGTTGAAACTGCGCACCAGTTGATTTTTATTGTTGAATATCTGGAAATGCAAACCTTTTCCTCTGGCATTATTCCGTTTGAAATATAACCGCTGCATCAGGTCGCCGTTATCGTTCCGGATAACCTTTGTAGAATGATATTGCAGAAAAGAAGCACCAGGGTATGTAAAAGGAATCGTTATATATTCTTCACCCCAATTGTAATACGGCTTATACGTGACCAGTTTGTATTTTCCGGCCTTAAACCGGGACATGTTAAGCCGGTATGAGTAATACCCGTAAGTTGTATTATTCTTTTTATACACTTTTTGGGGCTTCATGACTTTAAAATTCGCGATTCTTTTATTCTTGCTATCCAGGATATAAGCTCCCCTTTGCGAAGTATGTCCTGCCCAAGACATCCACGCAAAGCCTTTTGTACCGTTAAATGTTACTTTTGACGAAAACCCTTTTACGGCAGCAAACACTGTCACGGTAACAAGAAATACCGCCACAAGGCTTAGGGCTATTATTTTTCGCGCCCGATCCATAATAACAAACCTCCTTAAATGTATATAAATTTTAAACAACCTGAATAATACAATCCTCCCTTGTTTCCATTCCATGCAGAGGATCTGTTCATCATCCTTTCGACCCGTCGATATTGTAAATCATCACATCGCCGCCATCACTGTCGAAACGGTACACGGCGCTTAAATCTTTCGGCACCATGAAGGTGCGGAGCAGTTTACCATTTTGGAATACTTTAACGGCAAAGCCGTAATTCTTTATGATGTATTTGTATTTCGGCATCATACTTCCCGTCACAGCTTCGGGTATGATCTGCAGCGTCTTATCCGTAAAGTCGGTGTCAGTTTCGTTTTCAGGCAGTGAGGCGACCAACGCACAGGCAGCAAACTCGTCAGCCCTCGGCGTACGGTTTTTATTCAATTCATATTTGCCGCGTACATCCGGCAGGGTGAGTCCGTTATGCCCGAAATAGTCCAGAACCAGTCCGTCTTTTTCCGAAGTGACGCCGGCATGCATCAGCTGGATCTGTGCATCATCCAGCATGGACCCAGTCCCGTTTCCTCTATGGATACCCCGGACTTCGGCGCCAGTGGCGAACTGGGCGCCCAGACGGAGTTGGACAGGCTTCATTCCTGCTTTGATATATTTCTTGTCCGGAGGGGAATCCGTGATTGCCAGACCGATAATCTGCCCGCCCAGTGCGACAGCCGGAGCCTGGGATAACGCTTCCCAGCCTTTTTCATCATCGGTTCCATTGTAATCACAGGCGCGCAGTGTGATCACCGGCCATTGATCCGGCAGCACCGTTACATTGATATACGCATTTGTCACACCGTTGTCATTTTTCCGTTCATACCGTCCGGCAGCAGGCGGCCATATTTCGCCCTCATCGCTCCAATACCAGTTCGCTACAGAACGTTCCCCGGCCTTTTCTGCTTTTGGGGCTGCAGTCGCCACGTCAGTAACAGAAAACAGAGTGAATGCAAAACACAACGCTGCCATACCGAATTGCACGCTTTTTCTCATACCGAATTTTCACCTCCCCATAAAATCTATGTATCTCATCATGAATTAATGATCCCAAAGAAAGCCAAACGCTATCATACCGGCAACCAACAGAACCACAATTGCTATACCAATGGGCAAAATCACCTGCGCTGCCATGGCGGCAACCGTGTCATCAGCTCCGGCCTGTTGACGCTTTGCATGTTGTCGGCACATCCACAAGCCTGCTGCACAAGAAATTACTACACCGATTGCCCAGAATAAGAACCAGCAGGATATCCCATCGCCGGGGAGCTGCGATAACACACCGCAAAGAAATACAAATTGTAAAACGAAAGGTCTCCACTGTACCGCCGCTTCGCCGTATTTATTTGAATACCTGCTGTTCAGAACAAAACCTGCCACACAGCACGCAATCGCTAAACCAACTAAAATACCTCCGCTCAATGGACATTCCCTCCGTCTTTACCGGTTGACACGTAAGCAAATTACCCTGGAAAACAAAATAACCGCTTAATGCAACATGCATCATGTTACATCAAACGGTTAACCTGTTTTATATGTAATTGCAAAAGGGCGCAGTTAGCTACTGCTCTGCTCTGCTCTACTCTGAAAAGCGTAGTCCGACCTGACATTTCCTGTCAACCCCTTTTACGGAACTTTTTTGTATTTTTTACAGTCTCTTTAACACCCGCGAGCGCGCTCTTTCGCTTCGTACTTCTTTCGTCTTTATCTTTTATAATGCTCACGTTTTGGAATTACTTTTTAATTATACTATTATTATATTTATTATAACATATTGTTCCATTACTTCAAGTCAGGTTTCTCCCCCAAATACTCAGCGACTCTTTTATTCATTATAGCAAAAATCCCCCGGGCACAAAAAATGATGAACGTAATCCACGCTCATTTATCCCTTCCTTGCGTTTATAACCTTCACGTATTTTTCTTCACGCTTAACAAAAATACCGTAATCATAATGAACGCCATCCCTGCGTAATCGACAGGAAGCAACACGGTCCCCAAAAAGAAAACGGTGAAGAGGATTGTGGCGAGGGGTTCAAAACAGCTGATAAGCGACGCTTTCGTCGGCCCGATAAGTTTCACCCCTGCCAGAAACAGGGTAAAAGGAATAATCGTTCCCCCCAGAATAATAAATGTTA
>DOSQ01000045.1:9770-10232 GCA_003512125.1 Acidaminococcaceae bacterium | reverse complement strand
CTAACCTGTTGCAACAGCACCAGCCGCAACATCACAACCAAAAGAAACCAAAACATCCAAACCTGCCTCAGCTCAAAAACAAAGTGCCGCCGTTGTGCCCGGCCACCCCTTCCGCATCCAGAACAAAGAGGAAAATTACAACTCCCTCTTATCCAAAACCGCAACACGGAAGCTGGACGACGCACTGGCCGGCATGATAGGCGGCTATGGAGAAAAAGTGCCTGGCCTGGCGGTCATCGTGTTCAAAGATGGCAAAGAAGTGTACCGCAACATGATGGGCAACCGCTTCCTCAGCCCCCGGAACAAAAACTGGAACCTGCCCGTCACCTCCGACAGTTTCTTCCGCGTGGCTTCCATTTCCAAAATCTTCACCGCCACCGGATACATGCAACTGGCAGAGCAGGGAAAAATCGATCTGGATGAAGACGTGAGCCGTTACCTGGGCTTCGCCCTGCGTAACCC
>DOSQ01000045.1:0-9717 GCA_003512125.1 Acidaminococcaceae bacterium | reverse complement strand
AACTACCCCAATCGCGCCATTACGTCCCGGATGCTGTTGTCCCACACTTCATCCATCCGGGACTACCCCACCCCCTATGTTCCCTTTAAGAGTAATGTCAAATCCTTTTTTACCTCCGCTGACTGCTGGACAAAGGGGAAGGCCCCCGGCACGTACTTCAGCTATTGCAACCTGAATTACGTACTGCTGGCTACCATTATAGAAAAAGTATCCGGACAGCGTTTCGACAAGTATATGACAAAGAATGTGCTGAAGCCGCTGGACATCAAAGGCAGCTTCAACCTGCTGGACTTTTCCTCATCAGATTTGCAGAAGATGGGAACCCTGTATCGCAAGACAAAAGGAGAGTCCGGGCGTTACTACGCACAAATCGATGACCGCCCCATCGACCTGCCCAGCACCTCGCTATTGGCCAATTACCGTCCCGGGACCAACGCGGGCATTTTTTCCCCACAGGGCGGCCTGCGGATTTCCCCGGAAGAGCTGTCCCACATGCTGGAGATGATGATCGGCCGCGGTAAATATAAAGGCAAACAGATCCTGAAACCGGAAACGGTACAGCAGATGGAAAAGCAGGTCTGGAACTACAATCCCTCTCCGCCCAACGGCAACATTGAAAACGATGCCATCGAAAGTTACGGCCTGGCCCTGCAGTATTTCAGCGGCAGCGGTTCCACCAGGCCCGCCCCTGACCGGCCTGACTTTGACCTTGTGGGGCATCTGGGAGAAGCCTACGGTTTCATCGGCGGCCTTATGTGGCAGCCCGGCACGAAGAACGGCTTCCTGTTCCTCCAAAACGGCTTCGCCACCGGCTACAAACAGAACAAAGGCCGTTACAGCCGCAACTACCGCTGGGAAGAAAACTTCATGAAAACTATAATCGAAAACGTGTTCCCAAAATAAAGGATCCGGTCACAAAAGTGACCGGATTTTTTTCGCAACTTCAGTCGCAGAGCGGTTTTTGCGCCTGCTCTCTGTTAATAAATTTAGACAGTCTCTATGTCTTGTATCCAGGTAACATATCATACCTGCATTTTATTGGTTTGTTCGGGAGAGCTGCCACTGCGCCGACCCGCTAAATCCAGCTTTTTCAGTTTCCATGTATTGTGCGCCACCAGCACCGCCGCCACAAGGGTAGCGGCCAACAGCATCCAGGGCTGCAGCATGGGCCCACCGAACAGCGGGACGATGCCTAAAGCGAAAGGCAGCCATACCAGATTGCAGATACAGACAATGCGCAGATTATGTTTTATCGTGGCCACGCAGGCGCGGCTCAACGTAAAGGCAGCCGCCACATTACACAGATTGTTGTCGGTCAGTACAACCTGGGCAGCTTTCCACACGGTTTTGGTACCGCTGCCCACGGCAAAGCCGAAGTCCGCGCACTCCAGCGCCGGGGCATCGTTGTCCCCGTCGCCAACCACCGCTACCACTTCTCCGCCTTTGCGGAAGGTCTGCACCAGCTGCGCCTTATGGGTAGGCAACAGCTCCGCCGCCACACGGTCCGCCCCGGAAAGCCTGCCTAAATACAGCCCGGCCCGCTTGTTATCGCCGGTCATCACCGATGTGGTAATTCCCATGGTTTTTAACCGTTGCATGGCTTCCGGTGTTTCTTCCCGCAGTTCATCGGAAAAACCAAACACCGCGTACAGCGTACGGCCCACGCTTAAATACCACACAGTCTTACCTGCGTCGGACATCTGTTCTACGTACCCGTTGACCTCTGCCGGAATCCGGGCATACCGTTTTACAAAATCCAGAGAACCCAGCCGGATGTTTTCCTTAAAGCAGCGGGCGCTGTGCCAGCCTTCCGGTGTGGACCGGATCTCTGTACAAAGAGGCAGCTTACATCCTTCCGCCGCATCACGCACCGCCGCCGCCTCCGGCAGGTCGCTGTCCTGCAGCATGGCTGCCGCCAGACTCAGAAGCCCCGGTTCAGAGCCGTTGTTGAAGATATGGATGTCCGTCAGTACCGGGTGCCCGATGGTCAGGGTTCCTGTTTTGTCAAAAATAATCAGCGATGTTTCACCGGCATCCCCTAAAATGGTTCCATCCCGCAACAGGATGTTCTGCGCCGCCGCTTTCTGCACCGCTGTAAAGGACGCCGCACTGACAGCAGGCCACAACAGGATGGGGCAACAGCACACAAAAACAGACATGGCAACCTGCCAGATGGGGAATGTTGCTTTCCCGGTAAAAAAGAAGCTGAGACAGGCAACAATGGACAACAAAATGGAACCGCTCACCAGCCACATGGAAGGCAGATCCATAAACTGCGGCAGGGGCGCCTTGCACCAGCGATCCAGATAAACGCTTCCCAGCGCTGCCGTCACGCACAGGCCGATGTAAGCCAAAAACAACGGCGGCAAATTCCCGTAAGGCTGCCCCAGTACAAGCCGGACAGCAGTATATAATCCCCCTGCCACGGCAGCAATGGTGCTGATGAGCAGCAATACCTCCGCGGAAGGGATCCGTTCCTGTAAGTCCTGCAGGGCCTGCAGGAAAAACTGACGGCCTGCGTAGAGGATGGGGGTTAGCAACACCAGTTGAAGCACGCCGCGCAAATTGACTGCGTCATATGCTCCCGGCAGATCAAACAGGCTGGCCCGGATACCGGCAGACACCAGTAACGGCGCAACTTCTGTCCAAACCGCAACCACCATCAGGGGAACCAGACACAGTAATGCCAGTTTCAACCGGGAAATCTGTCCGGCAACTGCACGCCTTTTTTGTTTAGGCCTCTGCCGACGTTTCGGCTGAGGCGCTGCATCCTGTTCCGCAGCATTGATAGAAGCGGTGTCAACTTCCTGGACTGCAGAAGCGTCTTTTTTTTCATTCTCTGTTACGTTTTCTGATTTCATGCACACAAGGCTCCGAATTTTAGTATGGTGATTCACTTCATATTAATCTTAACAAGGCAAACATTTCTTGTCAATTTTGCTGATACGTTTCTTCGCATTTTGCTGTATAATATATGGTAGAAAGAACAGTTACACAGTAATGCTTGTAATGTTTTCCGTTGTTTTAAATTCACCAAATCCGCCACAGATTCAGGCAGAGCATCTGACTGATAAACCGCAATTCAGAAAGGAGTCCTCATCATGTCAATCCTCGGCGCAGTACAGGTCCCCCATCCGCCCCTGATCCTTCCGGAAGTAGGCCACGGAGAAGAAAAACGTATCCAATCCACCATCGACGCATTTGAAACTGCCGCAAAATTCATAGCGGAACTGCAGCCGGACACGGTCATCATTTCCAGTCCCCATTCCATTTTGTACTCCGATTACTTTCATGTTTCACCGGGTGCCTCCGCAAAAGGGACCATGGCCCAGTTTGGCGCGCCCCAGGTTAAATTTACCGTAGCTTACGATGAAGAACTGGTGAACGCCATTGATGTTGCCGCCAAAAAGGCAGGCATCCCTGCAGGCACCCTGGGCAACCGGCAGCCGGAACTGGACCACGGAACCATGGTACCCCTGTATTTTCTTGCCAAGTACTGCAAAACCTGCAAAATCGTACGGCTGGCCCTTTCCGGTTTCTCTCTGAAAGAGCATTACCGGGTGGGCATGCTCATTGCGGAAACCGCAGAAAAGCTGGGGCGGAAAATCGCCTGGATCGCCAGCGGCGACCTGTCCCATAAACTCACAAAAAGCGGTCCTTACGGTTTTAACCCCGCAGGTCCCGAATATGATAAAAAGATTATGGACGTGATGGGAAACGGTAACTTTGCTGAACTGTTTTCCTTTAACGATACATTTCTGGAAGAAGCCGCCGAATGCGGTCACCGCTCTTTCGTTTTAATGGCCGGCGCTCTGGACGGGCTGGCAGTGAAAGCGGAAAAGTTAAGCTACGAAGGGCCCTTCGGCGTGGGTTACGGCATTACCCTGTTCACCCCGGCCGGTCCGGATGAAAGCCGGCACTTCCTGAATGCCTATGACGTGATCCGGGGCAGGATGAAAGCAGAACGGCTGGCCAGAGAAGACGACTATGTGAAGCTGGCAAGAGAAGTCATTGAACATTACGTAAAAAGCAAAGGCGGCTACCTGCGTTCCCCGCAGCATATTACCCCGGAGATGACAGCGCAGAAAGCCGGCGTGTTTGTTTCGTTAAAGATCCGCGGCGCGTTGCGGGGCTGCATCGGCACCATCGGCCCCATGTACGACAACGTAGCGGAAGAGATCCGGCACAACGCCATTTCCGCCTGCAGCCGCGACCCCCGTTTCACCCCGGTGCTGCCTGACGAACTGGAAGAACTTGAATACAGCGTGGATGTGCTGGGACCCATGGAACCCATCAGCTCCCCGGCCCAGCTGGACGTAAAACGGTACGGTGTGCTGGTGACCAAAGGCAGCCGCAGCGGTCTGCTGCTGCCCAACCTGCCCGGCGTGGATACTATCGAACAGCAGATTGATATCGCCAGACAGAAAGCAGGCATCCGTCCGGAAGAAAGCGGATGTGAACTGAAGCGCTTTGAAGTAATACGGCATTTCTAATTTTTTATAAAGCGGAGAAGCATCCTGCAGATGCCGCCTTCACATCGTGACCTTTACCGGTTTTACACACGAGGAGTAACAATCATGTCATACACCTGTCCTTACTGTCATCACCACTGCCAGTTGCAGGAAGGCAAGACGGGCTTCTGCCGCGTCCGCACGCTGAAAGACGGTAAAAATGTCTGCGGCAATTATGGGTTCCTGACCTCACTTGCCCTGGATCCTATCGAAAAGAAACCGTTAAACCGTTTTTATCCCGGCACAACCATTCTCTCTTTGGGCAGTTACGGCTGCAACCTGCGTTGCCCCTTCTGCCAGAACTTTACCATTTCCCAATATGGGCGCGACGCGTTCCAGCCTGTCATCGCCACGCCGGAACAAATCGCGGCCAAAGCACTGGAACTGAAATTTCGCAACAACATCGGTGTCGCCTTTACTTACAACGAGCCGCTGTTAAGCTGGGAATTTATCCGTGACACCGGTAAGCTTGTACATAGCAATGGGCAGAAAAACGTGGTGGTCACCAACGGGAACTTTTCTGTGGAAATCGCAAAAAATCTTGCAGGCATCGTGGACGCATACAACATTGACCTGAAAGGTTTCACTCCGGCATGGTACAAAAAGCTGGGCGGTAATCTGGACATGGTGAAAGCATTTATCACCGAAGCGTGCAAAACCGCCCACGTGGAACTGACAACACTGATTGTCCCCAAAGAAAACGACAGCCCGGAAGAAATGGAAGTCATCGCCCGATGGATTGCCGGCCTGTCTCCGGACATTCCGTTGCATGTCAGCAAGTTCTTCCCCCGCTGGAATATGGTGGACAGAAATGAAACGCCTGCCGCCCGGGTGTACCGGCTGGCAGACGTAGCGCGCAACTATTTAACATATGTTTATACAGGAAATTGTTAAGGAACCGCTGGTTAATTCCTTATCTTTTCTCCATAATCTTTCCGTCTCTGTATGCCTTCAGCAGATCCGTCAGGTCGGCGATCTGCTGTTTTAAATTCTGTCCGTTATCCGTGTCACCGATCATCACGCGCTTGGGTTCCATCTCCACCTGGGTGGTGACGGAGTCGATGTCCGCGTTGGTAGTGAGAACGTGCTCAATATCCTGGAAGGGATAATGAGCCTTGATGCGGATGCCGTGGGAATTGAAGATCAGCGTATAGCCCGCGATGCCGGTGGATTTCTGGTACGCCTTGCAGAAGCCGCCGTCAATGCAGATTTCCTTGCCGCCTGCCCGTACCGGGGTATCCCCCTGGGCCACCTTCACCGGCGTGTGCCCGTTGATGATGTGGGATTGCGGGGAATCTAACCCAAACTCGTGCAGCACCTTTTCGCAGATTTCCTTCTTCCGGTGCAGCTTGTAATACGGATCCTGAGGTTCCGGCCAGGTACTTTCGTCATCAATGTAACTGCGCTCAAAGGTCTTGATCGTACGCCCGGTCACCGGAGAATCCGGATGGATCCACAGGAACCAGAAGAAGTCCTGGTCCTCCAGCTTACGCCGCCGATAGCAGATACGGCTCAGGTGATCCACCCAGTCCATATAGGCCCGGCCTTTCAGGGTCTTCCCCCGCAGCCGGATCTCCCGGAAGCTGCCGTCTTCGTGCATAGGCAGGCCGCCGTGGAACATCAGGTTGCCGTTCATGACCTTGTACAATGAGCCGTGGCTGAAGAAAAAGTCCATATGCCGCTGCAGGGCCTCGCTATGCAGGAAATCCCACTGCCAGTCTTCAATGATTTTGGCCTCTTCCGGCGAATAGTCATACGGATGTTCCGGGTCGTACGTAGGAAAGTCCGTAGTGTTCATTTCATACTTTTTCCCATCGTACAGGGTAGCGATGCCCTTCACCGGGTCAATTTTATCAAACAGCAGCCGGTCTGCCATCTTAAATTCCGGATGCCGCAGCATGGCCTGGCCTTCCGCCTTAAACAGCATCACGTTGATTGCTTTTACCAGAGCGTTTTTGCTTTCTTTCTTCTGGTAATTCTCCGCTGCGAAGGTCACAAAGTCGCGCATGCTGATGCCGTACCCGTTTTCCAGAATTTCCCAGTTGTTATAGCGTACGTTATTACGGATCACGTTGATGATGCAGGGCACGCTGCCCGCCGCCGCCCCCATCCACAGTACATCGTGGTTGCCCCACTGGATGTCCACGGAATGGTGCTTCATTAACTGGTCCATAATCTTATGGGCATAGGGCCCCCTGTCATAAATGTCGCCAACAATATGCAGGTGATCCACCGCCAGCCGTTTAATCAGAGAGGTGAGCGCATACACAAAAGGACGGAAGCTGCCGGTCTCCCAGATGGTATCCAGGATTTTGGCATGATACACATACCGGTTCTGGTCTTCGTCCGGCTGGGCATGGAGCAACTCATCCAGCACATAACGGAACCCTTCCGGCATGGCCTTACGAACCTTGGACCGGGTGTACTTGGAAGACAGCAGCTTAGCCAGCCGCAGCAGACGGCGGAGGGTAGTCTTGCCCCAGGTCTCCGATATCAGGCCCACTTCCACAAGCATATCCAGTTTTTCTTTGGGATAATAAATAAGGGTACAGAGATTTTTGCGTTCCCGGTCATTCATGCTATCGGTGAACAGCATGTCCACCTTTTCCCGGATGACTCCGGAACTGTTGTTCAAAATGTGGTAAAAGGCTTCGTACTCCCCATGCAGGTCGCTCATGAAATGTTCCGTTCCCTTGGGCAGGTTGATGATGGCCTGCAGATTGATGATCTCCGTTACCGTTGCTTCCTGGGTAGGGAACTGCCTCGCCAGCAATTCCAGACATTTTTTATGTTCCTCAGACCAGTTGTGCATTTCCATAACGTTTCGCCCCACCTTTCGCAAAATGCTCTGCCCTTTCTCCTGCCGCCTTCAAAAACCCGGACACTTATACCGGCGACACTCACAGGGCCGAATAAATAAAGTACAATGCAGCGTCTTATTTGTTATATATATTATACATTAAATCACATTATTTGTGCACATGTTTTTATAAAAAACACCTTATCAGGAAAAGTATCTGCGAACATCATCCTGTTTATACAAGGAACATATTAATAAAACAATTCCCGAATGCACTTTCATCATGCATCCGGGATTAAAAAAAATTATCTCACTTATCTCCATTCCCTAAGGTCTTCACCCGCTGGGCCAGACGATCCAGCACGGTTCCCTGTTTGATGGGCTGCGGATTGTATTTCAGTTTGTCATAGGACTTAACCGTATTCAGATTCTCATCCTGCACTGCGCCCTTTTCCATATAAGCCGTATAATTATCATAGTTAATACCGTACTTCACGTACACATAGTGCATACCTTTGCCTAAAGCATCATCCACCCACGTGTAAGTGCAGACCCATACTTTTTTTTCATTTTTTCCGGGAACTGTTTCTACAGACGTATAATCAAAAAATGTTCCCTGGTAATCCGTAGAACTGAGCCACAACCACTTGCTCTGATCCAGCTTACAGTAATTTGATACCGGTTCCGCACCGCACACAGATGCAAATAACGTAACAAGCAACGCACAAAGAATAAAAATCTTTTTCATTTTACTTCCCCCAGAATATTTTTGAAATACAAACGTGAATTATATATCTGCATCTAATGACACAACATTTTTGCAGACCATGTCATGAGATTAAATACGCAATTATTATATCACATCACCCGGAAAATGTAATTGAATTTTGCTGTTATGCTTTTGTTCCAATCACTTTATAACACAGTCCCGCACTGGCCAACAGCATGGCAGCCGCCATGAAAAACAAAACAGGGATACCCAAATGTTCCGCAATAAAACCGCCAAAGACAGCGCCAGTACTCATTCCGACAAACTGGAAGGACTGGTTGATACCATACATGCGGCCCAAAAACTCCTGAGGCACAAACTCTTTGATCAGGTGATTCACAGAAGGCATCAGCCCTGCTACCGCAATACCGTGTACAAAACGAAGCAGACCCAGTTGCCATGGAGCTGTCACAAAAGCCTGAGGAACCGAAACCAGACAAGCCGTCAACAGCGAACAGAACAACACCTTCTGAGCACCGATGCGGTCGGAGAGAGAGCCTAATCGTGAGCCAAACAAAGCGCTGGCGAATCCGGCACTGGAGAAGACCGCTCCGGAAATCAAAGCGATGTGGTCCGACTCCGGCACCAGTCCGGCAATATACACAGTAAGGATTGGCTGAATACACATCAGGGAAAACTGAAGGGTAAACGTGGTAACAAAAACACCGTAGAGCGCGTTCGGTTTGGGCAAAGAGCCAAACACGTCCCGGTTTGAAATTTTTACTGCAGCTGTGTTGAAAGACTTTCGGGTCTCATGGATTCCCATGATAGCCAGGCTGCTCAGCAAGCAGAAACCCGCTACTATAAAATAGGTATTGCGAAAACCTACGGTTTCCGACAACCACCCCCCCAGCAGCGGGCCGATCAGCGTACCACTGATCTGTCCTGTATAAAACACCCCCAAAGCCCAACCTGCCCGATGGGTTGGAGACTCTGAGGAAACGAGAGGAATGGCAGTAGCCAGAAAGCCGCTCAGCGCTCCCTGCAGCAGGCGCAGTACCACCAGATGGTATACGTTTTGCGCCATGCCCATGCCGAAGTTGATAACAGCCAGCCAGATGACGGCTCGCAGACACATAACCTTGCGTCCGTACCGGTCAGAAAGCCTTCCCCAGATTGGTGAAAAGATGGCCAGCGTGACGAAATTCATGGCAAAGACTATACCGGCCCATCGTGCTACTTCGCCTGTATCCTCCACACCAAGCGACTGAATATACAGCGGCAGCATAGGCGCCAGCTGGCTCATGCCGACCGACGTGATAAAAGCTGCCAGTGTGCATATATATACGTTACGCTTCCACCGTTCCATACAGCAACACTTCCCAAAAAAACAGGTTGCAAAAATGATTTTTCTGCATTTAAATTATATCACTGAATCTTTCCGTTGTGTACGCTCAGTAACAATACTCATGTAAAAAACATCGGACGTTCCATCGGAAGGAACGTCCGGTGATAATTTACATTTTCAGTTTTTCAAATTATTTTTTGGCAGGCTCGGCTTTCTGTGCTTCAACCGGGGTTATCTGGAACGCTGTTACTTTCGGTGATCCATTTTCTTCCACAAAGGAAATGTAAATTCTTGCGAATTTGTCTTTTGATACAGTACCGAAATATACCAGTTCATCCACTCCGCTATA
>DOSQ01000199.1 GCA_003512125.1 Acidaminococcaceae bacterium | reverse complement strand
AAAGCACTGGAGAAGGCAATGCCTTCTACGTCTTTGCCGCCTACGTTAATGAACTCCTGGGTCTCCCAGGTGTCGCCGCCCATGAAGGGAACGGTGATGCCCAGCTGACGGGCCTGTTTAACCAGCAGCGCGGATTCGGTGAAGTTGCCCGGCGCAAATACTGCGTCCGGATTCTTTGCTTTTAGGTTGGTGAGCTGTGCGGAGAAATCCTTGTCGCCTGTCTGATAGTTGGCCACGTCAACAACGCTGCCGGGTCCGGCAAGTTTTTCGAACGCTTCTTTAAAGAATTTCGCCAGGCCTACTGAATAGTCGTTGGAAACTTCCTGTACGATGGCAACTTTCTTTGCGCCTTTTTTAAACGCATAGTTAGCCATTACCGTACCCTGGAACGGATCGATGAAGCAGGCGCGGAAATAGTAATCGTTGCCTTTGGTAACCTGGGGATTGGTGCAGCTGGTGCCGATGGCCGGAACCTTGCTTTCTTTTACGATGTTACCGGCTGCCATGGACAGGGAGGAACCGTAGGACCCCAGGATGACTTTTACTTTATCTTTTTCGATGAGGCGGGCTGCTACGTTTGCAGCTTCCGCTTTATCGGATTTATTATCCACTACAACCAGTTCAATCTTTTTGCCGTTGATTTCCGGATGCAGTTTGTTCGCCAATTTGATACCGCGCAGTTCCAATTCGCCGCCGGCTGCATTATCGCCGGTCAGGGGCAGGAACACGCCGACTTTTACAGTGCCGGCTGCCGCCGGTTTTTTCTCGTCGGCTTTCTTTTTATCTCCGCCGCCGCAACCTGCTACCAAGCTCAGGGCTACTGCAGATGCTAATAATGCAGATACAAACTTTTTCATTTGAAACACTCCTCCTTCATGTTTTAACACAAAAATAGCGAAGCAGTTTAAAACCGGCTTGCTTCTTTTGACATACGTGCATTATAGCACTTTTGTCCACTCATGGCAACACCGCAAAAAGTGTAATAATAATAGCCAAATTTTACATATAACGAAAGTATATAAATAAATAAGAAACATTTTCCGTTCTTTAAGGAAATATTTTTTACTATTTTAGTACGCATCAAAAATACTTTTACCAAAACGCATCGTGTACATGTCCATTTCAGAAATACAAATCTTTTTGTTTTTTTACATAAAAATTTATCATTTTACGATAAAAATAAAAAAAAAGCAGCAGAATACATTTTCCTGCTGCCATACTGTATGTAATATTATTTATTCTGATTATTTCTTCTTTCCTTTAAATAACCGGTTTGCATAATCCACTGCAGCCACCGCGTCCGGTGCATAACCGTCTGCGCCGATTGAGTCTGCATACTCCTGGGTCATCACCGCGCCGCCGACCAGAATTTTCGTATCAGCCTTTTTACGAAGTGCATTGATAGTATCTTCCATGGCCGCTACGGTAGTAGTCATCAGTGCCGTTAGCCCTACCAGCTTTGCATGATGTTTTTCCACGGCTTCCACCACGGATTCGGCAGGCACATCTTTCCCAAGATCTACCACATGGTACCCATAATTTTCCCACAACACCTTGACAATGTTTTTCCCTATGTCATGAATGTCGCCTTTCACTACGGCCAGCACGATGGTATCGTTTGGAGTGCCTTCCATGGTTGCGTTTTTCTTTATCTCTTTTTTCAATTCATCAAATGCCGCCTTAGCCGCATCCGCCGCCATCAGAAGCTGGGGCAGAAACAGTGTCTTTTTACCAAAGCCTTCCCCTACCGTGTTAAGTGCCGGAATAATAAATTGATTGATGATTTCCAATGGTACCCTGCCTTCTCCCAACAGTTTTTTCACAGCTTTACCGCTTTGTTCCACAAGACCCCTCACAACAGCGTCGTACAGAGTATATTCGGACACTGTCACTGCAGTCTGATTTTTCGACACATCTGTATACCGGGCAACAAAAGCTTTACATCCGGTATCCGCTCCGTTTAATGCGCAATAAGCATACCATACTTCCATCATACGCCCGCTCTGGGGGTTCATGATAGCGGAAGACAGCCCGGCTGCCAGAGAAATGGCAAAGAACGCACTGTTCACCGCATCCCTGTTGGGAAGGCCAAAAGATATGTTGGATACTCCCATCACAGTATGGATTCCTCTGGCTTTCATCGCTTTGATCACCTCAATATCGACGGCGGGGTTGCGGCTGTCCGTACTCACTGTCAAAGCCAGGGGATCAATGAGGATATCCTTTGACGCAATACCATATCGGGCTGCTGTTCTGATTATTTTTTCCGCAATGGCCAGACGCCCTTCTGCCGTGACAGGTATACCGGTTTCATCCAGACACAGACCTACGACCGCCGCACCATATTTTTTCGCCAGAGGGAACACGTTCTCCATGGATTCCTGCTTTCCGTTCACAGAGTTCAGCAACGGTTTTCCATTATACAGGCGCAGGGCTTTTTCCATGGCTTTATAATCAGAAGTATCAATTTCCAGCGGTACGGATGTAACGGACTGTAAAGCCTTCACTGCTTCAGTTAAGGTTTCTGTTTCATCAAGACCTGGAAGGCCCGCGTTCACATCCAAAATATGGGCGCCGTTGTCCATCTGTTCCAGTCCCAAACGGCAGATGTAGTCCATGTCCCCGTTACGCAGCGCTTCTTTTAATAAAGGTTTACCCGTAGGATTAATTCGCTCCCCGATGAGAACCGGCACCCTGTCAAAATACACCGGGGCACCATAGCCAGTAACTGCGGTGACGGAATGTTTTGGAACGCCATCCCGTTCCGCTTGTTTCTGGTAATATGCAAAAACCGGAAGCAACCCCTGCGTCCGTTCTGTCAGCAAATGAATGTAGTCCGGATCCGTTCCGCAGCAACCGCCCAGCACCGCACCGCCTTCGCGGTACACTTCCAGCATAAAGTCCGCAAACTCTTCCGGACCGGTAGTAAAGACGGTTTTCCCGTCCTTTTCCACCGGAAGCCCTGCATTGGGGTTGGCAATCAGGGGCAAGTTCGTAACGGCCCTTGCCCGAGGCATCAGCTTCGCCACAAGGTCCGGTCCCAGTCCGCAGTTAAAGCCAACAGCTTCCACGCCTAACCCTTCCGCCAAAAGTACCGCCGTTTCCACATCCGCCCCGTTCAACAGAATACCATTCTTATCAAAAGTAAAAGTAATAAAAACAGGCAGGCAGCTGTTTTCTTTTGCCGCCAGAATGGCTGCTTTGGCTTCGTAGGTATCACTCATAGTCTCTACAAGGACCAGATCCGCCCCAGCTTTTACACCGGCCCGTACCACTTCCGCATACAAAGAAACAGCCTCCTCAAACTGCAGATCCCCGTAAGGCGCCAGCAGTTTTCCCGTAGGCCCCAGATCCAGTGCGGCAAATTTCTTTTCTTCAGACATTTCAGGCACAGACGCAAAGGCCGACCTGATGTTCCGGAATGCTGCCAGTACTACATCTTCCACCGAGCAACCGGAACCTTTCATTTTTAAGGCATTGGCGCCAAACGTATTGGACTTCAGGATATTTGCCCCTGCCCTCACATAACTGGCATGGATTCCAGACACGATATCACCGTGGGTAATATTCCATACCTCCGGCAGTTCACCTGGCATCATCCCGGCGGCCTGCAGGCGGGTTCCCATGGCCCCATCAAAATATAGAATTTCACGTCCTAACAAATCAAGGATCGCCATCTTTTATTCCTTCCGCCTGAACTCGCAGTTTACTTTGCTGCAGTTTCGGCATTTATTTCGTTCTGTACTCCTATTGCAGGAGAATTCCCATTTATCCCCTTCTGCGAATCCATTCACATCCGCAGCTTCCACAACCGCCATGACCGCTGTCACGGATTTCACCGGAGCCATCATACAGCTTTCCGTCAGCGTCAAACCGATGGTATGGGCACAATCCAGCACAGGAAACAGGATTTTCTGCTCCTCCAGGGCCCAATCCCCGTAACCCGGTGAAAACCGCCATTTCAGCCTCTGCCCTTCCGGAAGTTCTTTCTGCAGTTCCCGGCAACAGTCATCGCAGTACGTTTCAATAAGGGCAGCCGCCACGGCCTGGCCTGCCCCGGCCACTGCCACACTGGTCAGCGCCATGCGCCGCAAGGCAACATCTACGCGGCTCCCCAGTGTTGCCCCAAAAAGGTACAGTGATTTCGCGTCTCCCACATACCGGGCCAGCGCCCTGCTGTGAAACACCGTGCCGTTATCCAGCAAAACAATGGACGGAACCGAACTATCCTTCTCGCACCCAATGTGACACCCAAATTTCTTCACCGTGTACCTGGGCTGAAGTTCGTTGCGCATCTTTTCATAGGCAGCGTCAACAGCCGCTTCCACCTGTGTATCACCCAATTGTGCATGAAAGTAGCGCAATGCTTCCTTTTTGTTAAAAAAGATAATAACATCTGACATAATAACATCTGACATAATTATTGTATAAAAGGCTGACGCAATCAGGACTTGCTTCACCTTTACCTTTTTTACTTTACCGTTTTACAATACAGGAAAGATTATCCAATATCCCTCCGATAATATCCGGCTTGTTCATAGTATAGACATGTACGTCCATAAACCCGTTGGCCAGAAGATCCAGCACCTGGGCCACAGCATAATTGATACCTGCCTGTTTCATCGCCTCCGGGTCATTCCCATATTTTTCTACAATAGCGCGGAACCGCAACGGCAGTTTGGTACCGCTCAGCTTACAAATATGCTGAATCTGCTTCGCATTGGTCACGGGCATCACACCTGGCACTACCGGTACCGTAATGCCATGGGCCAGCAGCCGATACATATAATTATACATCACATCGTTGTCGAAAAACATCTGGGTTACCAGAAACTCCACACCATTATCCACTTTAATCTTCAGCTTTTCAATATCATCATTGAGGTTAGCACTTTCTGGATGACCTTCCGGATAGCAGGCACCACCTACACAGAAATCACCAAAAGACTTGATTTTTTTTGCAAGGTCGCTGGCATGCTGATACTCTGCATGTTCCAATGTTTGTCCCTCCGGCAGGTCACCACGCAAAGCCAAAATATTATCAATACCATTTGTCCGCATCTGTTCCAAAACAGCTTCGATACTACTTTCGTCTGCATTGATACAAGTCAGATGCGCCATGGAAGGCACACCGCATTTTTTTACCTCAGCGGCAACAGCTACTGCCTGACCTACATTGGAACCGCCAGCTCCGTAAGTCACACTGATGAAAGAAGGCCCCTTCTCCGCAATGGTATGGACGATTTCGAGCGCATTAGCCAATTCTGTACCTTTCTTGGGCGGAAATAATTCGCACGAAATTCCGGCACGCCTTTCTTTTAAATGGTCTATAATCTTCATGACAGTCCCCCCTTTTCGTCATGTGTTAACGTAGTATTATCATAATTTTAACAGAAAGTCCTCTTTTTTTCAGAATCAGAGGGGAAAAAATTTTTATAATAGCAAAACCATGATATAACTGTTTCAGATATAACAAAAGTGCCGGATACCTCTTTTCATCAGACAAAGTATGAAAAGAAAGAATCCGGCACCGATTTCTTCTCTTTACCAACGCAAATTCATTTTGTGCAGTATTGTCCCTGATTCAGAAAACCGCTAGATTTGAATTTCCCTCAAGAAGGGTATCCCTGTCAAATCTGACCAATCGCTTTCAGGATCAGCTGGGCGATGATTGCGGAACCGATATAGGTACCGATAAATACCACACAGCTTACCACAACGATACGCCAGCTGCTTTCCGCAAATACGTCAAGATCTTTGCAGATAGCGACGCCTGCATACGCAAGAATCGGGGTACACAATTGCATAAAACCGACTTTGGATACCGCTGCCGAGATAGCGGCTGCGCAAGGCACTCCGGGTACGGTCAGGATACAGCCGATGGTTACCACGTAGGCAACGCCTGGGATGCCGCCGGGAATCACTTTGCCCAGCCAGATACCCAAAAAGGCAAGGGCTATCAGGAACAGCATGCCGGGAATGGCTTCCACAAAACCGTTCTTCGTTCCCACTACGTTAGCTACTAATGAAAGGAAGCCGCAAATCAATAAAACACCTAAGGTTTCACTCATCTTCATTTTGATTCACCTTCCTTTCCTTCTTCCAGACTCTTTACAACAGGGGGTTCCGGATCCACACCGTATTTCATGCGGTAGGATTTTCTGTACAGCCATTCCGCAAAGGGCAGAGCCATCCAGATACTCATGTACAGACCGTCCAGGCCGGACAGCATGTTGGAGGCCGCGCCGAAAGCCGCTATCTGGTCTGCCATCTGGGGGAACATGGCGGACAGGGAACCTACTGCTGCGGTCATCATACTGGCAGAACCTACGCCGGCAGCCATCGCCAGGGCATAGGGATGGAACGGCAGGTACGCCGCCGCGAGGCTGGCCATCAGGCCGAAGAAGATGGTCCCGATAACTGTACCGCAGATGTAAACGCCCATAACACCGCGGCCTTCCGCACCGTCCAGGCCGTACCGTTCGCCGATAAGGGCTACGTTAGGTTCGCGGGCTACGGAGTGGGCAGCGCCGATGGCTTCCCGCTTCAGCCCTACAAATACTGCCAGGGGAACACCGATGATGATAGTGCCCAGGTTACCGAATTCCTGCAAAATCAGGGCAGGAGAGGCTGCCAGGATCTTCGGCAGGCTGGGGCCTACCAGGGTACCGTACCTGGCCATCAGCAACATCAGGGTAATGCCTAACAGGGAGCTGGCTGTTTTGACATTCTTTTCACTGGAAATCTTGGTAAACCGGGGCGCAGTCGCCACACCCATCAGCAATGCGTACATCATGGGCAGCAACACGATTTTGCCAACACCAACCGTGATAGAAATGTTGCCGATTTTTTCCGCCACAATGATCAAAATAAGAACGATGAGATGAAGACGGAAATCTTTCACTTTTTTCACTTCCCTTAAATATATTTTTTATAATTCAGAGATTACTTCTCTGGAATTATTTTAAAACAACTTGTACACACACATGGCACTACAGTTTTAATCAACTTTCTGCGTCACACTCCGGACTTGATGTCTGGCTCAGGAACAGCTTCTATCCTATGTGGAATGGTTCTGTTACTTTCTGCACAGTTCTTTAGCATGTAAAATACGAGTCGCACTTGGCAATATACTCTTCTTTAGTCAGTAGCGGCTTGTTATCCGCAATAATCTTTTTCGCGCAGGCTGCGTCATCGTACAGCAGATCCACGATCATGCGGGCAAAAGCCTTGGCCGGCGTGATCACCGCCGCGTCAAAATCAGTCACAGTAAAGTCTTTGGTGTGCAGAGCCCCGTCTGTGCCGCCGATGAACGGATGAATCGCCGGCATCAGGTGGGACACATCGCCCATATCTGTGGAGGCGCTAAAATGACCGGAGTCCAGAATTTCCGTTTCGGGAGAGAACTGCTTCACATTCTCCACAAACAGGTCATTCATCGCCTTGCAACAGTGCAATGGCAGCATACCCGGCAACGTTTCAATGACTGTTTTCGC
Source organism: Acidaminococcaceae bacterium (assembly GCA_003512125.1). Taxonomy (GTDB): domain Bacteria; phylum Bacillota; class Negativicutes; order Acidaminococcales; family Acidaminococcaceae; genus Succiniclasticum. Next base: position 1,393 of record DOSQ01000199.1, on the reverse strand, counting down.
CCCTACGGCGTCGCCGCCGGCTTTTAAAGCCGCATCCACCCGTTTGTGAGTATTGTCAATAGCGTCCATGGTGGCCGCCCGCACATACAGTTCCATACGTACGTCCGAGGGCACGTTGTTCACCAGATCGCCACCCTTGGTGATGATGGGGTGCACCCGGACGATATCTTTTTCCTGGAATGTCTCTCGCAGGGCATTGATGCCCATCAGACCCAGGCAGGCTGCATTCAGTGCATTGATGCCTTCATGGGGCGCATTGGCTGCATGGGCGGACTTGCCGATATACTGCACAGTCTTGCCTACAAAGCCGTTGCTGGAACTGCCGATAGCTACTGCCTTTTGAGGCATGTTAGCCTGAGAGTGCATCATCATAGCCATGTCAATGTCATCAAAATGGCCTTCATAAATCAGCTGCCCCTTGCCACAGATGTAATGCAGCTTTCCCTGTTCCCGCAGGGTTTTACGGTACGTAATCTCAACATATTCTTCTGCCGGTACGGAAAAGAACACTGCATCCCCTGCCAGTTCCTTCATCACACCGGATTTAACGATGCCAGTACAGGCAGCCAGCATGACAGAAGTCTGCAGAAAATGACCGCAGGTGTGTGCCGCCCCTGTCTGGGGGTCTGCCTTGGGACTGTCCGGGGTGCCAATGGCATCCAGTTCTGCCAGCACCGCAACAGTAGGTCCGGGCTTAGCTCCCTTTATACGGCTCTTCACACCGGTAAGGGCCAAACCGGTCTGAGGATCCAGACCCAGACTCCGCATATAATCTTCCACTTTCTTCGCCGTTTTGGTTTCTTTAAACCCAAGTTCCGGTTCGCTTTCAATGCAAAGGGCCAGTTTTTCAATATCAGGTACAGCCGCATCGATAGCATTACATACCGCAACTTTCAATTCTTCTTTGTTCATAGGAATCAGCTCCTTAACAGTTTCAAGCACATCATGTGTTCTTCACCAGTTTCACCAATAATGCATATAGTTAGAAATCGAAAAAACTTATCTTTAAAGCCCTGATTTCATATCAATTCAAATTTTATATAATTATAACACAATTCAATTCGGTTTGCAGTAAATCTAAAATGTATACATTCTTACTAATGGCAGTCTCAACCTGTTCTGTTGTAAAATAAAATAAAATAAAAAAGACAGGTCATAAAACCCGTCCTGTTCTTACTGTTTTTAATTGGTGGGCGCTAACGGGATCGAACCGCTGACATTCTGCTTGTAAGGCAGACGCTCTCCCAGCTGAGCTAAGCGCCCAAAAAAAATATGGTGACCGGTAGCGGATTCGAACCGCTGATACCGCCGTGAAAGGGCGGTGTCTTAACCGCTTGACCAACCGGCCACATGGCTCCACCAGTAGGGCTCGAACCTACAACCCTTCGGTTAA
>DOSQ01000124.1:368-8462 GCA_003512125.1 Acidaminococcaceae bacterium | reverse complement strand
AATGCAAAAGTAACACTGTGTTCAAATTGGAAAAAAACTCAAAAAAAGTCGTGTTTACTATTGCAACGCCATCTGGTAGAGTTCATATAAGATCACTATCTGCAGAAAGGAAGCAGATATGAGTTATTATAAGTGCTTTGGCCAGATGGATTTAACAGACCGGCTGGCAATTGAAACAGGTTTATGCAGGGGGGATTCATTTAAACGGATAGCAAGAACCATTGGAAGGCATCCATCCACCGTTGCGCATGAGGTGTTGGAAAACCGGACGTATATTATGGCTACCTTTCATGCTATGAAAGACTGTTATTACGCCGGCCGGTGCAGGATAACGAACTTGTGTCAGGGCCATACAAAAGGCTGCGTCGGCCAGTGTAAACACTGCAAAAAGAAGGACTGCAGGACGTTATGCAAAAGATATGTTCCCATAGCCTGTTACAGGTCAGAGCGGCCGCCTTATGTGTGTAATAACTGCCAGCAAAGAAGACACTGCCTTAAAGAGAAATACATATACAGTGCCAAATACGCAGACGCAGCGTCCAGCCGGAGGCGTTCGAAGAGCCGGCAGGGGATCCGTGTTACGGATGAGCAGATGAGACAAATGGACGAACTTGTAACACGGCTGGTGAGAAAAGGGCAGCCGCTGACGCATATCTACGCGGAACACAAGGCAGAGATGCCCATCTCGTTGCGAAGTCTTTATAACTACATCGACGCTGGCAGGATGACCATTCGGAATATTGATTTACGCAGGAAGACCGGATACAAACCGCGCAGGAAAAACGCGAAGGAGCTTCCTAAAGGATTCGCGGACCAGAGCTACCGGGAAGGACGAAGCTACGAAGACTATGAGAACTATATGAAGAGTTCCGCTCATGACGTAGTGGAGATGGATACCGTGAAAGGCATACGGGAACGTGGAAAACGTCTGCTTACGATGATTTTCCAGTCGAATTCAATCATGCTGCTGTTCCTTATGCCGGATGGAAAAGCCGAGTCAGTGAAGCGGATATTCGATTATCTGGAACGAGGGCTTGGGATAGAACGGTTCCGTCAATTGTTCCCTGTTTTCCTGACAGATAACGGTGGGGAATTCAAGCGTGTCGATGAGTTGGAGCTGACAGAAGACTACGAATGCCGGACGAAACTGTTCTATTGTGATCCTATGGCCTCCTGGCAAAAGGCACATATAGAAAAGAATCATGAATATATCCGGTATGTGATTCCCCGTGGAAAAAGTCTGGATCCTTATACGCAAGAAGATATGACGAAACTCATGAACCATATAAACAGTACAAGAAGGCCCGGGCTGGGTGGGAAAGCACCGTATGAACTGATACGGGAAGAAGATGATGCAATGAGATCCTTATTCGGCCTATTAAAAATGGACCTCATCCCGCCAGATGAAGTCCATTTAACGCCAGACCTGTTTAAGAAAAACAGATAAAGCAAGTTTTGGATGCAGATAGTGATCGATCTGTCATATGTAAATAAAAGGCGGGTCGCGTTTACTTTTGCATAAGAACCAGCGAGCCGTCTGTTTGCTATGCCTGTTTCGATTACACTGCAAACCAGAACACAGATATTATACCATGTTTTGAAAAATAACACACCCGTTTTAAGGGGGATTTTAGCCTCATAGAACGAGGTTATGTAATGAGACGATATTTGAGTCGAGGTTTAGTTTTTCATTCAACGAGATAGTGGGAGGTATGGAATCTTTAAATGAACCTTTAAAAGTAAAAGTTATTGAAACAAAACTTCCATAAAACCGGGAAATCCGCTGCAATAAGTTTTTTAGCGGGAAAACCATGCAATCATACGACAGGAGGAAGAATCATGAAACGAACCTACTTTACTCTGACAGGTACAAATCACTATCATGGACAGGAGTTCCTTAAACCGGGTCTGACGGTACATCTGGTCAAGGAACCTGACAACAAATATGACAGCGAGGCAATCAAGATTGAACTGGAAGGTCTCGGACAGATCGGATATGTGGCGAACAGTCCTTATACAACGCTGGGAAACAGCTACAGTGCAGGCCGTCTGTATGACAAGATCGGTGATACTGCTGACGGTATTATCCTGTATGTGGTGCCTTCCGGAGTACTGTGCTATATGGAGCATTCTGAGTCTGGTCAGGATGAAGCAGGTGATAAGTCATGAAAAAAGCAAAACGAACACACGGCTGCGATCTTGAAGGAAAGATATATTTCGTATATTTAGTCTGTTTGGCAGTAACCATTATCGGTTTATTTATATATTTTCTTGTTTTGAATTAAGCCTTTCATGGATGGAGGAGTAACGTAGTATATAATAAACGAGAACAGCTCAGGATTCTGGCACAGATGGATATTAAATAACCATAGCCAGAAAACAGATTAATAGATGGCCAACGATTACTAAACGGAAAAAACAGGGCAAACGATATTAGGTTTTTCTGCGTTTTTTCTGCTTCACGCATCCCGTTCGTTCAAACTCACAAACCGGGTGCAGTCGTTTTTGAAAAACAGATCCACTTTTCCGGTAGGGCCGTTTTGTGCTAACGGATTGGCATTCTTATGAATTGTCTCAAAAAATGTGTAATGCTGTTTCAAAATAAAAGCATCTGCCATGTTTCAGGCAGATGCTGCGGAAGTGTTGCGAGTCTATTATATTTTTTATTTATTCTTCTGCCACTACGGCATCTGTTTCCTTCGCTGCCGCTGAAACTTCTTCAGCAGTAAGGCCAGTCATTTCCATAATTTCAGCAACAGGAATCTTTTTTTCTAACATATTTCTGGCAATGCTGAACTTTGCGCTTTTTTCTCCTCGCCTTTCCCCAAGCCACTCGCGAAACTGTGTCTCTGCTTCGTAATACATAGCGTGAAACCTCCAATCCTCACTGTCCCGAATGCGTTTCACTTCGTTGTCCAAAGTTTTTGTAAAAGAACTCTCTGCCGCTTTTCCGTTGACATACGACAGAAAAGCGGCTAATTCTTTATCCGCCGCCTTGCCTGCTGCCGTTGCATTCAGAAAAATATTTTCCGTCAGATCGCCCATCTCCAATGTAAGATTTTCCCTGCACCGATAGCTGAACCGGTACATGGGCAACCCTTGCCGAAACGGGTCGAAGGTGCAGATGAAAATCACATAGGATTTGCGCAACTGCCAGTAATGCATTCCCTTCAGCAGCATATCCGTGCTGATGAGGCTCTGGTAATACCGCGTCCGCAAAGGCAGGACGGGAACCTTTTCTGTTTCCAGGGCACCGTTTATAATACGGTGATTATCTGAAGTCTGCATCTCAATATTAAAAACGCTACCCTGCTCGTCTTCCAGATATACGTCAAGACGGATTCCCTTTTTACCCAGCTGCCCGGAAAGGGTCTTTTCGGTTTCCAGATACTGGATGTCCTTGATTCGTATATCCAAAATATGTTCAATCAGATACTTGCAAAGATTTTTATCGCGCATCACCCGCTGAAACAAAAGGTTGTCGGTGATGGTGAACTTGTTCCAGTCAATTTGTTTCAAATTTTACCTCGGCTTTCCGACTCGAGGCAACATCTTCCGCAAGTTAATTGTAGCGCGTTTTGATGGTTGAGGCAAGGGAAGGTGGAAGATTTTACAAAAGGTGATGCGTTGATGTGATATAATTAATTTGATAGGATTAAAATGAAGTTTAGTGTTAAGAAATGGGTTGAGATATGAAAAACACCATGGATTACAAAGGTTATGTTGGTAGTATAGAATTTTCCGAGAGTGACGGAGTGTTTATTGGAAAAGTGCAGAACATCCGCTCTTTGATTTCTTATGAAAGAGCCAACGCATTTGAACTGATTGCCGATTTTTATGGTGTGGTCGCCGATTATCTTGACATTTGCGAAAAGGAAGGATAGGCACCGGAATGATCAATAATTATAAAAAGTAAAATTTAAAGATAGACAAAGAAATATTGAGTATTATAAAGAATTGCAGTGAATTCAGGCATCTGTGCCTTGAAAACAGATTTGAATAATCTCAATCTATCGTTTATAATAAATATAGAAAGTTAACTCGTGAAGGATAAGGCTGGGTTCCCGAATGGGAGTAGGCGGAAACGCTTAGAATTCCTTTGCCCCTGGGGTTAACTTTAATTTTTTGCTATAGAAGCTTTTAAATCTTGGATAATAGTTCCAGGATTCTTTTTTATTTCTTCAAAAACGAATCGTAAAAACGCTTCATTGTAATTGTAATACGGGACCGAAGCTGCATAATATTTATAACAATAGTTCGGATTGGATTTTATGTTGAGTATCAATTTTTTGTAGAAAAAATGGTAGTTGAATACATAAAGGTCGCTCTTATAGCACCAATTTATTTGTACACTGGATCATACTGGCAGGAATGGGTTTCTCCAATCGCCAGATAATATTCATGGGACGAGAGCCCTCGTTTTGAACAAATTCAGCTAAACCAAGGTACATGAACGGAGCTGTGCCTGCTTCATTTTCGCCATATTCACGAACAAATAAAAGGACTTTGCTTCCCTGTTTTTTGTGATACATGTATCGCTGGCCGGTGGGAGATGTGGCGGAAGTTGTACTCTGGCTTTGCCAGTGAAACAGATTTTCATTAATGGAGTAGTCGTTGTACATGGTGGAAGGGGAGTAATCTTTTTCGCTTTTAATCAGTGTGTTGATAAGTACGTCGATTTTTTTATCCGGCAACCATTTTACACCTTGGCGGACATTGCTTGGAGTTAAATAATCTAATGCAGCGAATAACTGGTCACGTGTGTAGTGACAATGCAAATCCAGCGGGCAGTCAAAACCGACATCTACCGGATCATCTACAAAGGTAATGTGCTTCAGGTTATATTCCAACACGCTGATCATTTCTTCCCATACTGTAGTATAGCGAGAAAGATCTTGCAGTTTGCGAATGGCAATCTGCAATTTCGAATCATATTCGGAAAGAATTCCAGTAGTTTCGTTTTGTTCTTCTTCGGTTACGATAGTTTGATAAAACGTAAAATAAAACATCCATATCATACGTTTTTCCAATTCGTTAAAGTTTGAAACGTTCCAGTTTGCAATGTCCGGTAGTTTTTGTAATAAAAATTTCAGCCAGCGTCGACTGTCAATAGCTGCAATTCGTGACAAAGCACTGGTCAGATAATCCCGTTCCGGCATATCAAAGCACGTTAGCAAACCTGCATCCACGCACAGGGAAGAGAAAGATGTTTTCGGGAACGAGTACAGATGAAGCAGAGAAATATGATAATAATCCACAAAGTTTCCTGCAATAATGGGGTCTTTTGTTTCCTGCGCATAATCGCGCAGTTTTTCTATTAAAGCAGATTTAGTGCTTAACGATGCTTTGATATTTTTCAGAATGACACTTTGGGCTTCCTTTTCCAGTTGAATATAACAGCCGGCAGGAAGAGAAGAAAACCCCTGATCAATTTCACGGTACAGACCTTTCCGGGTACGATGTAACAATGCTTTGAATTTTTCATCAAATCTGTATTTTTTATGAGACTGGCCAATAAAATCTAAAACGGTCAGGCATTCTTTGTCCTCGGCCAGGCGCAATCCACGACCAAGCTGTTGCAGGAAAATGGTCAACGATTCGGTAGGGCGTAAGAATAAAATGGTATCAATTTCGGGAATGTCTACACCTTCGTTATACAAATCTACGACAAAAATGAATTTGATTTCTCCTGAGGTCAGTTTGGTTCGGGCGCTGTTGCGTTCTTCATCGGAACTGTCGCCTGTCAGACAAATAGAAGGAATGCCTTCTTCATTGAAAATTTTATTCATATATTTGGCATGCTCGATGGAAACGCAGAACCCAACGCCATGAACCAGATTTATATCGGCTGTATATTTCTGTACTGCCTGAATGACGAGGGAAGCACGTTTTCTTGCTTTAATTTGGTTAAGAACATAAATATTATTTAAATCTTTAACATCATACCCGCCACGGCTCCATGTCAGCGTAGATAAATCGGTACCATCACTGACACCAAAATAGTGAAATGGGCAGAGGAGTTTCCTATCAATAGCTTCCGGCAAGCGAATCTCTGATGTGATTCGATGATTGAAATAATCTGCAACATTTTTTCCGTCCATACGTTCCGGAGTGGCGGTTAAGCCCAACCATATTTTGGGGGTGTAGTATTTTAATAGCTTTTGATAGGAAGATGCTGCAGCATGGTGGAATTCGTCAATAATAATGTAATCGTAAAAATCCGGTGACGTTTTTGTGGTCCAGTCCTGCGAATTAAAGGTTTGAATCGACATAAACAAGTGTGACACCTGTGAAGTTGGTCTATGGGAGCCTACAAATAAGTCCCCAAAATTTGCATCTTCCAAAATGCCACGGAAACAGGAAATACTCTGCGATAATATTTCTTCCCGGTGCGCAATGAATAACAATTTATTTGCCTGACCAGGGTTTTGTTTGCAGAAACGTTTGTAATCAAACGCAGCAATGACTGTTTTGCCAGTGCCTGTTGCAGCTACAATTAAATTTTTATAATTAGAACGCAATTTCCGCTCTGCTTCGATTTCATCTAAAATTTCCTGTTGGTAAGAGTAAGGAGTAATTCTAAAATGATATGCTTCCGGATTCTCCGCAACTAAGTACTGCTTTCCCGGTTTATCCTGAAAACGTTCTCTGTATAATGCGGTTTTTAAACGTTCTTTCTGTGCGGAGTTGTAGGTTTCAAAGTCGGAAGAATGCCAGTAGGCATCAAACGTATGCAATACTTTGTTCATTGTGTTGCACAAATCTTTTTCCGTGATTTTGACATTCCATTCCAGTCCGCTGGACATGGCGGGATTAGATAAATTGGAAGAACCGATATAAGCCGTAGTGAAACCGGTATTTCTGTGGAATACATAAGCTTTGGCGTGTAGCCTTGTCCTCTTGGTATCATAAGAAATTTTGATTTCCACATTTGGCAGTGCGTTTAATTCTTCGATTGCTTTAAAATCCGTAGCGCCTAAATAGGATGTAGTAATAATCCGTAATTTACCGCCACGTTGGGTAAAATCCTTTAATGATTCCAATAACAGGCTGAGTCCACTCCACTTAATAAACGAAACCAGCATATCAATACGGTCACAGGTACTGATTTCTGCTTTGAGTTCGCTAAACATTTGAGGTTCATGTTTGGCTCCGGTAAACAGAGACGTTTCTGCTAAGGAAGTTTTTGGTCGAGGAATTTTTGCGTTTGCGTTAACGATACGAATCGTGTTTTGTGAATCTAAAAGGGTCAGCAATTCTTCACCTTTTTTATCCACTAACGATTCTGCTAATTCTTCATTTTTGGTTTCTTCTTGAATCAGTTTTATGATTTTATTGGCAAGAACGATTTGACGTTGCAGTCCGGTTGCATCCCCTTCGGATTCCCCAGTATCTTTTGCTGATTCCAGACCTTGGATTACAATATCTTTCAAATAACCGGATAAAACGGTGGATGCTTCAGTTTGATCAATGGGTTCGATTTCTTTGAAACGGTTTTCCACTTGTTCCAGTTGTTTTGCAAAATGTTCACTGATAACTTGTTCATAAAATCCCGGCTTGAGTTTTTTGTCGCTCATGATAGTACCTCGGTAGTGAAATTTATAATGATTTTCATATATTAGCACTTTGTTTTTCGTTTTCTACCTATTATGTTACCTGGCAATGGATAAATTCGCAAGATCAAAATGATAAAAATGACTGCTAAAAAAATGCGCCATTCTCAATGGTGCAGCTGCAAATCACTGTGGCAGTATCACCGTAAATTTGCTATAATATATCTGCCAGAAGGCAATTTGACTAAAAAGGGGGAATTGTTATTCGTAGTCAAAAAGTGAATAAGGAAGCGTTGCAGGAAAACGAATTGCCGGAAGCAGATTTGCAACAGAAAAGATTGCAGGAGCAACAGGATCTTCAGGACAAGCTGCAACGGATCGCCAAGATGCGTATGTTCGACGACACGCTGATGAATGCGGTGTTCGACAACCGCGTTGAAGAAACGGAGGTCTTGATTCAAATAATTCTGGGCAGGGATGACATCAGGGTTATTTCAACCAAGACGCAGGAAGAGTTCGTCAATGTGTACGGCAGAATGGT
>DOSQ01000124.1:0-246 GCA_003512125.1 Acidaminococcaceae bacterium | reverse complement strand
GACAAGTACAAGGCGCCGCCGCAGCGGGCGCGGTTCCATGCCGCGGTGACGGATATCACGCTGCTGAAGGACAGGCAGCCATTCAAAGAAATGCCGGAGCGGTACACGATTTTTATCACAGAGGAGGACAAGTTTGGTAAGGGTCTTCCTATGTACCATGTGGAAAATAAGATTGCGGAATTAAACGATGAACCGTTTCAGGATGGCGGGCACATCATTTACGTGAACGGTGAGTTCCGTGATCTT
>DOSQ01000002.1:1049-13165 GCA_003512125.1 Acidaminococcaceae bacterium | reverse complement strand
AATTTTCCGCAGCCAGGTACAGGTGTTCTGCCAGCCGACCGGGTAAACGTCGCAAATGGACTGGGTGCCGAACCGTTCGGCCCATTCCGCCGCCGCTTTTTCCAGGCCGCCCTGGGTCTGTCCGGCATAGCTTAACGGAATCAGCAGGGAAGCGGTAGAAAGCTCACTCCATTCTGCAAAAGGAACATAACCGGGGAACTGCCACTTCACGTCCAAACCAAAATACGAAAGCAGCCGCTTTACTTCCCGGGCGTACTGGCCGCAGGGGCCCATCTGGTCGCCGAACAGCAGGACGCGGCCCGGCACTTTCGGCTGCGGCTTGATGAAGCGTTCCATAATCAGCCGTACGGTTTGGAAATAGCCGTCAGAGTATTCTCCGCCCAGAAAGCCGCCGTAAGGTACACAAAGGACAGGGATGTCGTATTTCGCTTCCGCGTCTTCTGCTTCCTGCTGCACATCGTCGCCGATGACGCCGGCCACGCAGGATGTGGCAATAAAAAGGCATTGGGGCTGCCAGGTTTCCATCACGTGGGCGATACAGCCCCGCAGTTTTTCCACGCCGCCGAAGATACAGTCTTTTTCCTGCAGATTGGAGGAAATGAGGGGGACCGTGTCCCTGTTTTCGTCCTGATGATCACCGATGAGACGGTATTGGGCGCCCAGGTCCATCAATGTGGCCACGTGGGCGCAGCCCAAAGGGCTGTGGAAGATGACGGCACATCCGTCACAGAAACTCACTGCCCGCCACACGCCGGGCATGGTACAGCTGCAGGATTTGTTTTTTGTAAAAAGCCATTTGGTAGCTAATTTATTTTTCTTTTCCATATTTCACCACCGATTTCCGGTTCTTCAGATTCCGTTTACAGCCAAATGTTTTCAAAGCATTTCCGTTATTTTAAAACAACAACGTGTAAAACACTTTATTAAGAATCAGTCTCAATTCAGTATTGTTTTAACTTTTATATTATAACATATGAAAGGCCGCTATAGGGAAAATGTGGTAAAATAATATAAACGTACAATTATGGCTGGAAGACAAATGTCAGTGCCCGCAGCTGCGTTGCGGGACATTGACGCAGTCAGTCACAAAAAGCACCAGTTAGCGTGCAGGTAAAGTAATCAGTGCTTCCTTAAGATTCGGGAATCTGCCGGAACGGGAAGAGAGGAGAGAATAATATGATTTATGCTTCGGTGTACTGTTCCCCGCTGGGGAATATTACCATTGTTTGTAACGGGACCCATGTACTGGAGGCCGGGTTTGCAACGCAGGAATGTGGGCTGTGGAAAACAGCAGAGCTGATTAGCCAAAATGAGATAACCTCAATAAATGCAAAAGAAAATGTCGCAGCAGATGAGGAGAATAACAAAAGAAAGCAAGAGACAGGTCGTAATAAGGCAATACAGCTTCTGAATAAGGTTTTCGCCTGGCTGGATGCATATTTTGCCGGAGAAAAGCCGGATCCCGGGAAACTGCCTTTGGCGCCGCAGGGCAGTGAATTCCGAAAACTGGTCTGGCAGGAACTTCTGAAGATTCCTTACGGAAAGACTGAAACGTATGGGGCAATCGGAAAGGTCGTTGCCAGGAAATTGCATAAAGAAAAGATGTCGGCCCAGGCAATCGGCGGAGCAGTGGGGCATAACCCTGTGGCCGTTATCATCCCCTGTCACCGCGTGGTCGGAAGCGATGGAAACTTAACAGGCTATGCAGGCGGGCTGGATATGAAGTACAAATTACTGCAGCATGAGCATACGGATATGACGCTGCTGTTCTGGCCGAAAAAGAAATAAAAAAAGCCTTCGTGACAGGCAGATATTGCTTATCACGAAGGCCGGGTCTGACTGAAAAATGTTTTTCTGAAAATTAAAAAAATAAACGCTTTGATAAAAAACTCTCTCTAAAGAAGGAAAGATTTTATTTTTTCTTTGCTTTCTTTTCTTTTTTTGCGGCTTCCTTTTTTGCTTTTTCTTCCGCTTTGGCGGCTTTGGCCATTTCTTTTTCCGCTTTCTTTTTGGCCTTGGCTTCTTCTTTCGCTGCGGCTTCGGCAGCCTTGGCTTCCGCCGCGGCTTTTTCTTTGGCGATCTTACGGAGTTCGGTTACCGGTACGCCGCCGATGCCCCAGTTATCCATGTCAACTTCATCAATGGTCACAACAAGGGTTTTTGTGTTTTTGTGAAGCACATCGGCCAGCAGTTTGGTAGCGCCCTCAATCAGCTGACGTTTCTGTTCCGGAGTGACGTTACCTTCTTTTGTAATTTTGATGTTTACATAAGGCATAATAAAATCTCCTCTCGAAAATGAAATAACTTTTGGGAATAAAGAAAAAACAGTTGGTTTTTACATCTATATATTTTATAATAAATCGGTAAGAATATCTATACAAATTTTAGGAATTGCTCAAAATTTTTTATTCTGACAGAGATTTTCTGTTCAGTAAGCTGAGGTATGGAAGAGAAAAGGAGTTTGCCATGTCCGGTGGTCTGGGAAAGATGCTGATCCAGTTGGGGATCATATTGGTAATTACAGGAGTGGTCATCCATTTTGGCGGAAAGTTCCTGCCGTTTGGCAGCCTTCCGGGGGATATCCATATGGAAGGCAAGCATGGGAGTTTTTATTTCCCATGGGTAAGCTGTATCGTCATCAGTGTGATACTGAGTGTGCTGGCCCACCTGTTCCGTTGATAACAGACAAGAGAAGCAGTACCGAAACTTTTACGAGGTGATAGATCATGTTTGGTTCATTGTTTGGTAAAAAGAAAGAGAAGTTTGCAAGTCCCTTTACCGGAGTTCTTTGTTCCATCACAGAGACACCGGATGAAGCGTTTGCCGAGAAAATGAACGGCGACGGTTTCATGGTAAAGCCGGCTGACGGCGATGTATTTGCGCCTGCCGACAGCACAGTGGGTTTTATTTTTGAAACAAAGCACGCTTTGGGACTGACCACAAAAGACGGGACGGAATATCTGCTGCATATCGGCATTGATACGGTAAATTTAAAAGGGAATGGTTTTACTGTATATGTTACCGAAGGGCAGGAAGTGAAAAAAGGCGATAAGCTGCTGGCCTTTGACACGGATTATGTGAAAGCGAATGCGCCTTCCGACGCGTGTCTCTGTGTGTTTACCGATTTGCCGGAAGGCAAAGAGGTTACCCTGTTAAAGGCCGGTCGTGTAAAAGCGCTGGAAGATGCGGTGGAAATCGGCTGAGGCGGAACAATAGCTGCCTTATCGGGAAATGGAATCGGTTTCAAAAACAATACAGGGCGAAGAGGGTAAGAATGAAACGGTATAAAGCGATAATTTTTGATTTGGACGGTACGCTGCTGGATACGCTGACGGATCTGGCGGAAGGGACAAATTATGCATTACGGAAAAACGGATTTCCGGAGCGGTCTGTGGAAGATATCCGGCGCTTTGTGGGAAACGGGGCACGGAAGCTGATCGAGAGGGCGGTGTCTCCTGACAGGGAAGAGTGGGCGTTGGAACGGGTACGTGAAGATTTCAATATTTTTTATAAAGAGCATTGCAAAGATAACACTGGCCCCTACCCGGGTATCATGAAGATGCTGGAAGAACTGGCCAAAGAGGGATTCCTGCTTGGTGTCGTTTCGAACAAACCTGATTTTGCCGTGCAGGAACTGGTTCCGGAGTATTTTGGCAGTCTGTTTTCCTCGGTGTCCGGCGAACGGGAGGGAATCGCCAAAAAACCGGCACCGGATTTAATATGGGAAGCCATGAAGAATCTTCATGTGGAAAGGGAAGAAGCCGTTTATGTGGGAGATTCGGAAGTTGATCTGCAGGCAGCGGCAAATGCGGGGATCTCCTGTATCAGTGTGGCATGGGGATTCAAAGGAAGAAAATTCCTGGAAGAGCAGAAGGCTGAGGTCATTGTTGATGAACCTTTTGAAATTTTGCGTTATGTGATACAATAAAAAAATACGGAGGCTGTCCGTACATTTGTTAATTTGCTTAAGGAGACGCTGATTATAAGAGGGAAGGAAGGGGTATTACAATGCGTATCGTTGTTACTGTAGTGGGAAAAGATAAAGTTGGCATTATAGCCAAAGTTACCAATATACTTGCCAATAATCAGGTCAATGTTCTGAATATCAATCAGAACATCATGGACGGATTCTTTAACATGGTCCTGATTGCGGATATGACAGATTCCAAAATGAGTATTAAGGCCCTGAAAGAACATCTGGACAGACTGTCTGAAGAAATCGGGCTGGAGATTCGTGTGCAGAGTGAAGATATATTCACGGCTATGCACCAGATTTAAACGGAGGAATCGTCATGTCAGTGTTAACCTTTAACGATGTGCTGGAAACTACGCAGATGATTACCCATCACAATCTGGATGTGCGTACCATCACCATGGGCATCAGCCTGCGGGACTGCGGGCATCCGGATGTGAAAGTCTGCGCGGATAAAATCTATGACAAGATTACCAAAAAAGCGGAAAAGCTGGTGCAGACCGGGGAAGATATTGAATCCGATCTGGGCGTGCCAATCATCAATAAACGTATTTCCGTAACACCGATCTCCATGGTGGGCGAAAGCTGCGATACCAATGATTATGTGCCGCTGGCCAAAGCGCTGGATAAAGCGGCCCATGAAGTAGGGGTCAACTTTATCGGCGGCTTCAGCGCGCTGGTGGACAAGGGCTATACCAAAGGCGACCGCAACCTGATTGCTTCCATTCCGGAAGCGCTGGCTACCACGGAAGTGGTTTGCTCTTCCGTCAACGTGGGTTCCACAAAAGCCGGTATCAACATGGATGCTGTGGCGGAAATGGGCCGTGTGGTAAAAGCTACGGCAGAAAAGACGGCGGCCAACGATGCCATCGGCTGCGCGAAACTGGTGGTGTTCTGCAATGCAGTAAACGATAATCCCTTTATGGCCGGTGCCTTTCATGGTGTGACAGAACCGGAATCCGTAGTCAGCGTGGGCGTCAGCGGACCCGGTGTGGTGAAACATGCGTTGGAAGCGGTCCGTGGACAGGACATTGGCGCGGTGGCGGAAGTAATCAAACGTACCGCTTTCAAAATTACCCGGGTAGGACAGCTGGTGGCCCAGGAGGCAGCGAAACGGTTGAACACCCAGTTCGGCATCATCGACCTGTCGCTGGCACCGACGCCGGCAGTCGGCGACTCGGTAGCGCATATTCTGGAAGAGATCGGCCTGGAAAGTTGCGGCGGTCCCGGCACCACGGCAACGCTTGCCATGCTGAACGATGCGGTGAAAAAAGGCGGGCTGATGGCATCCAGTTACGTGGGCGGCTTGTCCGGCGCGTTTATTCCCGTCAGCGAAGACGCGGGTATGATCGCCGCAGTGGAACGGGGCAGCCTGTGCCTGGAAAAACTGGAAGCCATGACCTGTGTCTGCTCGGTAGGCCTGGATATGATCGCCATTCCCGGCGATACCTCCGCAGAAACCATTGCCGCTATCATTGCGGATGAATCTGCGATTGGCATGATCAATAACAAGACCACGGCGGTCCGTGTCATTCCCGTTCCGGGCAAAGGCGTGGGCGAACAGGTGGAATTCGGCGGTCTGTTGGGGCATGCGCCTATTATGGGCGTCAGCAAATTTAAGGCTGATACCTTTATTGCACGGGGAGGACGGATTCCGGCACCGGTGCGCAGCCTGACAAACTGATAAAACGAAGCAGCTCTTGGTCTGTACTGGGGGCTGCTTTTTTTCAAAGAGGTACATACAATGCGAAAAAAAGATAAACAGGAAATTATCGCCGCACTGGAAAAACGGTATAACGGAATCGGCACGGCGCTGCATTACAATTCTCCCTTTGAATTGCTGTGTGCTGTCATCATGTCGGCCCAATGTACAGACGAACGGATCAACAAGATCACAGCCCGTATTTTCCCGCGGCTGAACACGCCGGAAAAGATGGGCGCGCTGACGCAGGAGCAACTGGAAGAGGAAATCCGCGACTGCGGTCTTTACAGAGCCAAAGCAAAAAATCTGCTGGGTATGTGCCATATGCTGACGGAAGAATTTGGCGGTGAAATTCCCAGGGACATTCCGACTTTGATGAAACTTCCCGGGGTGGGACGCAAGACGGCGGACGTGATTGCCAGCGTAGTCTATAAAGTGCCTGCCATTGCGGTGGACACCCATGTATTCCGCACGTCTCACCGGCTGGGACTGTCGGAAGCAAAAACACCGGAAGCGACGGAACTGGATCTCCAGAAACTGATACCCAAGACCAAATGGGCGGATGCCCATCACTGGTTCATCTGGCACGGACGTCTCACCTGCAAAGCCAGGAAACCCCTGTGTGAGGAGTGCGTTTGCCTTCAGTTGTGTCCGTTTAAAGAAAAGAATATTACAAAATAGTTCAGGGGGTGCTTATTTGCAACCGGAAAAAATTCTAAAAGCATGGTTCGGGTATGATAACTTCCGCCCCGGACAGCGGGAAGTAGTAGACGCGATTCTCAGCGGCAGGGACTGTCTTGCTGTATTGCCCACGGGAGCGGGGAAATCCGTCTGCTTCCAGGTACCTGCCCTGATGCAGGAGGGACTTACCTTTGTAATTTCACCGCTGATTTCCCTGATGGAAGACCAGGTAGCGCACCTGCAACAGGAAAACATTCCTACGGTCTGTATTAACAGCGGTATGAGTAAGCATACTTATAACGAAGTTATGTATGATATTCATACCGGTGTTTATAAGCTGGTATACCTTTCACCGGAACGGCTGCAGAATGAACGGTTTCTCCGTTTTGCCTTACAGAATCCGCCGGACTTTGTAGTTGTGGACGAGGCGCACTGTGTATCCCAGTGGGGGCACGATTTCCGTCCTTCTTACCTGAATATCAGAGGATTTGTGGAAAGTCTGCCGCAGCGGCCTTTATATGCGGCCTTTACCGCAACGGCTACACCTGCCGTACGGCAGGACATTATCAGCAGTCTGGGGCTTTCGGATCCGGCGGTCGTGATACGGGGGTTTGACCGTCCGAATCTGTTCTTTGCTAAAAAATCCCCTGCAGATAAGGACAGGGCGTTGCTGGACGAATTGGAAACGGTGAAAGGAAAAAGCGGCATTGTGTACTGCTCCACCCATCACTATGTGGAATGCTGTTTCCGTTTGCTGCGGCAGCATCAATTTTCTGTGGCCCGTTATCATGCAGGCCTGACGGTTGGGGAGCGACAAAGGAATCAGGAAGCGTTTATCAAGGATGAAGTGCGTGTGATTGCGGCGACTTCGGCATTCGGCATGGGAATTGATAAGAGTAACGTAGGCTTTGTGATCCATTACAATATGCCCCAGAGCCTGGAAGAGTATTATCAGGAAGCGGGACGGGCCGGACGGAATGGAGAGGACGCGCGTTGTACCCTGTTTTACAGTCCGGAAGATCTGCGTGTCTGCAGGGAACTGGCGCAACAGCAGGAGAAATCGGAACGTGCATTGCAGCTTCTGGCGTCTATGTGGGACTACTGTAATTATGACGGTTGTCTGCGTAATTACATTTTACGGTATTTTGGGGAAGATACGAATGCGAATTGCGGAAAGTGTGGCTTCTGCTGTAAAGCCGGCTGGTGGAAACAGTTCACAGATTTTTTCCGAAATTGACAGGGGTCTTTTTGCAGGAAAATCGAAGCCAACAGAGAATAACATAGAAGAAGGCTTGCAGATATATGTGAATCGGTCAGTTTGCATAGAATACCGGCGATTCGTCTGGTTATTGGCTGATCATTGATGAAAATGTTTAAGTTTATGCGCAGAATGCTGTTCGGGAGGTTGTTTTTATGAAGCTGACTTTTTTAGGCGCGGCAAGGACGGTGACGGGATCCTGTTATTTACTGGAAGTCAACGGAAAAAAGATGCTGGTGGACTGCGGCATGTTCCAGGGCTCTAAATCCATCAAAGCCTTTAATGAGAGACCTTTCGCCTTTAATCCGGCGGAGATCGACGCCATGGTGCTGACCCATGCCCATGTAGATCACAGCGGCCTGATTCCCCGTCTGGTCAAAGAAGGATTTAAAGGACACGTTCACTGCACAAAATCTACCCAGCAACTGTGCACGATCCTGCTGCCGGACAGCGCGCACATCCAGGAGTCCGACGCAGAATATGCCAACCGCAAAGGGCTGCGGGCCGGAAAATCACAGGTGCTTCCGTTATTTACGGTAGACGATGCGTATACGGCACTGCAACATTTCTATGTTCATAATTTTGAAGAAACCTTTACGGTGATTCCGGGCGTAACGGCAAGGCTTCGGGTCGCCGGGCATATCCTTGGCAGCGCGGTAGTGCGTCTGGAAATAGAGGAAAACGGAAAGACGACAACCATGATCTTTTCCGGTGATGTGGGGCAGCCGAAACAGCCCATTGTGGAAGACCCCACCATTTTAAAAGGCGCGGACTTCATTATAACGGAATCCACGTATGGGAACAGGAAACATAAGGCCTACGATAAAGAAGCGGAGCTGGCCAAAATAATCAATGAGACCGTGGAGCGGGGCGGTAATGTGGTTATCCCTGCTTTCGCAGTAGGACGCACCCAGGTGCTGCTGTATTATTTCCAGAAACTGTCACAGGAAGGGAAAATTCCGGACGTGCCGATTTATGTTGACAGTCCGCTGGCGACTAAAGCCACGGGAATCACACTGGCAAGTAAGGAAGAATATGACGCGGAGACCCGTGCGCTTGTTGAATTCCAGGGAGACCGGCTCTTTGCCATGAAGAATGTGCATTTTACACCTACGGCCGAAGAGTCGCGCATGATCAACGGTATAGAAGGTCCTAAGATTATTTTATCTGCCAGCGGTATGGCGGATGCGGGACGGATCCTGCATCACCTGAAGCATAACCTGTGGAGGCCGGAATGTTCGGTGGTCTTTGCCGGCTATCAGGCGGAAGGGACCATGGGCCGGAATCTGATCGACGGTGTAAAAAAAGTAAAAATTATGGGGGAAACCATCCATGTGGCTGCGGAAATTGTTAATATGACAGGCTTTTCTGCCCATGCTGACAAGGAGCAGCTTATTGACTGGTATAAGAAGATGCCGCAAAAACCGAAGATTTTCTTTGTGACACATGGGGAATTCGACGCAGCCAGCGAACTGTCCAAAGACCTGCAGATGCAGTTGGGGACGGCGGCTTACATACCTAAATATGGTGACAGTGTATCGATAGACGGAACGGATTATGTCATTGAAGCGGCGCCCGAAGTGGAAACGCTTCCGGAAGTTGCGGAACTGCAGGATACGATTACAGCAATCGAGCGGAATTATATGCAATACCGGAACAAGATGGAACAGATTGCCTTACGGGACAGCGCAAAAGCAGACCAGATGCGGAAGAAACTGGAAAAGGTCCGCCGGTATATGGACGACATGCTGGGAAATTTGTAATTTGCTTTCTGAAGTCCGTCACAGGAAAACAAAAATATTATTTATTCGTTTGATTGTAAACAGAATGTGAAAAAAATATTGACAATTAAAATCTGCCTTGCTATACTTGTTTTAATTTCAAATAGAAGTTATGAACAGGAATCGTTTCATATGCGGACGCAAGAGAGCCGGCGGCTGGTGTAAGCCGGTAGAAGCAGTGGAACGTCTCGCCTGCGAACTCTTTATCTGAATGGTATTGTCTTTAGGATAAAGCGCTGTGGCGGCGTTACAGGCCAGGAGTATAATGTAGGGTGGTACCGCGTGAATCACGCCCCTGCCGGAGTTTTCCGACAGGGGCGTTTTTTTATAGCAGCGCTTGCTGCCAGATTGTTTTCGGACAATGGATTTCAGCGGCCCTGTTACTCTGTGTTTTTATTATTCTATATCAAATGAGGAGTGGAGGAACAATTATGAAATCAGCAAGATGGTTAAAAGCAGCGGCGGTAGCGACTTTGGCAATGGCGGCAATCTGTATGGCAGGCTGCGGAGGCGGCGATAAAAAGGCGGCGGCCCCGGCAGCAGGGAAAAAAGTTGAATATAAATTAGCCTATGCATTGCCGGCTAATCATCCGGTAGCAAAAGGTGTAGAGAGCTTTATCGTGAAGGTAAAGGATAAAACCAAGGGAGAGGTTGTCATTACTTCGTTCCCGGCCGGCCAGCTGTACAATGATAAGACGATGAACGATGCGATTATGACCGGCGGCGTGGATATGGGGCTTAACACGGTAGGCCGCTGGGCGACCATTATCCCTGCTATGGAAGTATTTGACGTACCCTTCGTGTTCCCCGGTTACGAAAAGGTGGATACCGCAATTGACGGCGGCATGGGCAAGATCCTGGAAGATGAGATGGCCAAGAAACACGTAAAGGTTGTTTACTGGGCGGATTACGGTTTTGTACAATACGCAAACAACAAGAGACCCATTAAAAAGCCGGAAGATTTCAAGGGACTGAAGATCCGCGGCTACAGCGAACTGGCTTCTGAAACCATTAAGGCCCTGGGCGCGTCCCCGGTAACCATGGGTGCCGGCGAAGTGTATATGGCATTGCAGCGCGGTACCATCGACGGACAGTCCTCCGGTGCTCCGGCCATGCGTGACCGCAAAATGTATGAAGTTACCAAATACCTGACGATAACCAATCATGCGTCTCCGGAATTTGTCGTAGCCATGAACGACAAATCCTTCGCCAAGATGAGCGAAGCGCAGCAGAAGGCATTTATGGAAGCAGCCAAAGAAGTGCGTGATGACCTGCGTAAAAATGCTAAAGCGGAAGACCTGAAAGGCCTGGAAGATCTGAAAGCCAAAGGTATGGAAGTGTATGTAGTACCTGAAAACGAGATCAAAGACTGGCAGGCGGCTACCAAACCGGTATGGGATATCTTCATCAAACACGCCGGCGAACAGGGCAAAAAGATTCTGGAAATGTGCACGAAATAAAAAACAGTTTCCTGCATTCTGATGACAGTTACCGCCGGTTGTGACGCAATCGGCGGTATTACCATTAAATTTATTACAAGTAATGTGGAGATTGACGTGAAAAGTTTTTTAGCAGTTTACAGGAAGTTTTTAATGGGGCTGACCCGCGTGGTAGGTGTCATTGCCGGTCTGTTGCTGTTCATTCCTGCGTTTTCTGTTGTATATGAAGTAATCATGAGGGGATTGTTCAACAGTCCTACGGAGTGGGTAGTAGAAATTTCTACCTACTGTGTGACCATTGCGGGATTTTTGGGTATGGCTGTCACTTTTGTAGCTAACAAGCATATCAAAGTGGACATCCTGCTTTCTCATTTAAGCAAGCGGACCAATGAGATCCTGAGCGTAATCACTTCGTTTATCGGCATGGTTTTCTGCGGCATTGTAACCGTGTATGCCATCGGTATGGTAGCCATGTCATTGGAACACGGTATCATTGCCCCTACGACCCTGCGGACGCCCCTGTGGATTCCGCAATCGTCTCTGCCTGTCGGTTTTGGTCTGATGTTCCTGCATTTTATCCGGACATTCCTGGAAAACCTGATAAAACTGGGAGATCCGGACTATGATCCGGCTGTAGCGGCAGGGGAGGTGGCAAAATGATTATTTTGTTCACCGTGATGCTGCTGGTCCTGCTGGCTATCGGTCTGCCGGTAGGGTTTGCCCTGGGAACGGGCGGTCTGGTCGGTATGCTTTTATTTATGGGAGGGGAAGGTACCCTGAACCAGATTCCGCTGCTGGCTTATAAGTCCCTGGATGACTTTGTGCTCTGCGCGGTGCCCCTGTATGTGCTGATGAGCCAGATCCTGCTGGAGGGGAAGGTTGGCAACGATTTGTTCGAACTGGGCAACAAATGGCTGCGCCACCTGCCCGGCGGCCTGGGTGCGGCGACTATTGTTGCCTGCGGTATCTTCGCGGCGATAACCGGTTCGTCCGCAGCCTGTGCGGTTACCATCGGCGCCATTGCCATTCCGGAAATGCTGAAACGGAATTATGAGCGTACGGTAGTGCTGGGCGCGGTGGCAGCCGGCGGTACCCTGGGCATCCTGATACCTCCTTCGATTCCCATGATTCTCTACGGTGCCATCACCGGCGAATCCATCGGGCAGTTGTTTATGTCCGGTGTTATCCCCGGATTCATGCTGACCATCTTCTTTATCGGCGTGGTGGTTTATAAATCCCGAAACCTGCCGCTGGAGCCGAAAGCCTCCTGGCAGGAACGGAT
>DOSQ01000002.1:0-920 GCA_003512125.1 Acidaminococcaceae bacterium | reverse complement strand
TTCACACCGACGGAAGCGGCGGCTGTGGGCACGGTGTATTCCCTGTTCATTACGTTCTGTATTTACAGGACCCTGACCCTGAAGCATATGCCGAATATCCTGCTGGGTACGGTGAAAACTTCTTCCATGATCTTTTGCATCATGATCGGCGCCACCCTGTTCGGCTTCGTGCTGACGATTTTACAGGTGCCTCAGGCGCTGACCCTGATGGTAACGGAAATGCAGCTGAGCCGATGGATTTTCTTCATTATGATCAACTGCCTGCTGCTGTTCCTGGGCTGCATTCTGGAAACCGTTTCCATCATCTTTATTACGGTTCCCATCCTGTATCCCATCATCCTGCAGCTTGGGTTTGACCCCATCTGGTTCAACGTAATTCTGCAGATCAATATGGAAATGGCGCTGATTACGCCGCCGGTAGGCATGAACCTTTTCGTGCTGCAGGGCGTCAGCCCCGACAGCAAGATGACCCAGATCGTAAAGGGCGTTATTCCTTATGCAGTGGTTATGGGAATTGAAATGCTGATCCTCTGCTTTGTACCCGGATTGGCAACATGGCTTCCCAGCGTAGTAAAATAAGGTTTTCAGTTGACAGTGAAATGCAAAAAGAATATAATATTTGAGTCAAAGTTGAGGATGCTCTGATAAGCATCCTCATTCTTTTACTGTGAAATCAGGGAAAAGCCCAAAGGCGCAGCTGGATTGCGTTGCGCTTCCTATGGGGATGACTGACAATTTATTTTTTTGAGAGAGGGAAACAGCATAATGATCAGAAATGATATCCGGAACATTGCCATTATTGCCCATGTCGATCATGGCAAAACCACTTTAGTGGACGCTATGCTCAGGCAGAGCCATATTTTCCGTGAGAACGAAAAGGTCGCGGAACGCGTGATGGACTCCAACGATCTGGAGCGGGA
>DOSQ01000072.1 GCA_003512125.1 Acidaminococcaceae bacterium | reverse complement strand
GGCCCCAACGGCGCCGGCAAGACCACTGCCTTTAATATGATCACCGGCGTGTACGTGCCTACGGAAGGAAAAATTTTCTTCGACGGCAAACTGATCAACGGGAAAAAATCCTATCAGGTTACCCAGATGGGCATGGCCCGTACCTTCCAGAACATCCGCCTTTTCTCTGAACTGTCGGTACTGGACAATGTAAAGATCGCCAATAATATGCACATCGATTATAGCCTGCCCCATGCGATTTTGCGGGTAAAGAGGTATTTTGACGAAGAAGATAAAGTAACGGAGCAGGGGATGGAACTGTTAAAGCTGTTCCATCTGGATAAGCATGCCTACGACATGGCAAAGAATCTCCCTTACGGCGCCCAGCGGCGTCTGGAAATTGCCCGGGCGCTGGCCACGAAGCCACAGCTTCTTCTGTTGGACGAACCGGCTGCCGGCATGAACCCACAGGAAACCAAAGAGCTGATGGAAATGATCCAGTGGTTGCGGGATAATTTTAAAATCTCTATTTTGCTCATCGAGCACGACATGAGCCTGGTCATGGGTGTCTGCGAGCGGCTGTACGTACTGGAATACGGCATGTGTATCGCCACCGGTACGCCAGACGAGATCAAGAAAAACAAGAGAGTAATCAAAGCATATCTGGGCGGGGAGGTGTAACAGGATGGACATGCTGACAGTTGAGGACATCAACGTATATTATGGCGCGATCCATGCAATCAAAGGCATCAGCCTGTCTGTAGCCAAAGGCAGCATCACCACCCTGATCGGGTCTAACGGCGCCGGCAAATCCACCACGCTGCATACGATTTCCGGTCTGCTGAAACCCAAAACCGGAAAAATAACCTTTGAAGACAAGGACATCACCGGGAAAGCCGCCCATAAAATTGTGGGTATGGGTCTGAGCCAGGTTCCGGAAGGCCGTCACGTGTTTGCCAACATGACGGTTATGGAAAATCTGGAACTGGGCGCGTACCTTCGTAAAGACAAAGAAGAAATCAACAAAGACCTGACCGACGTCTTTACTAAATTTCCCCGGCTGCTGGAACGGAAAGATCAGATTGCCGGCACCCTGTCCGGCGGTGAACAGCAGATGCTGGCTATGGGCCGGGCGCTGATGAGCCGTCCGCGGCTGATCCTCCTGGACGAACCGTCCATGGGTCTGGCTCCCCTGCTGGTGCAGGAAATTTTCAACATCATCAAAGAGATCAACGACAGCGGGACCACGGTACTGCTGGTCGAGCAGAACGCCCGGATGGCACTGTCCATTGCGGACAAGGCTTATGTGTTGGAGACCGGGAAGATCACACTGGAAGGTACCGGCAAAGAACTGCTGACCAGCGAAGCAGTGCAGAAAGCGTACCTGGGCGGCTAATGTATGGATGGAACGGGAAGAGGTTTTCTCTTTTGAAACAGTTCTTCGCTAACGGTTAAAATGTGTTATAATATAAACAGATAACACTGAATCTAAGGAGGATGCAATCATGCTTGTAAAAGATATCATGACGACTCATGTGGTCACCATCAACCAGAACCAGACGCTGCTGGAGCTGCAGGGACTGATGAGCGATGATAATATCCGCCGCGTTCCGGTTGTGAATGACGCGGGGATGGTTGTAGGGATCATTACGGACAAGGACGTACGGATGGCCTCTCCTTCTGAAGCCAGTACGCTGTCCCGTTATGAAGCATCGTATCTGTTAAGCCGCATTAAAGTAAAAGACGTGATGACCCATAACGTAAAGACGATATATGCCGATGCAGATTTGGGGGACGTGGCTTCCCTGATGTATCAGGACCAGATCAACTCCGTACCGGTTATGAATGAAGAAAATAACCTGTGCGGCATTGTAACGGATACAGATGTTTTCCGTGCACTGGTGGACATCTTCGGGTTGGGCCAGCATGCCTCCCGTATTACCATTGACGCTTCTGACAAACCCGGGGTTTTGGCTGAAGTAGCGAAGATGTTTGCCGACCAGGGAATCAATATTTTATCCTGTGTGACCAGCGAAACCAAAACGCCGGGGGAAAAGGAAATGACCATTACAGCCGATCTGTCCCAGAGTGGTATGGGTATCATTGAAGAAATCCGGGAAGCCGGTTTTAATGTTACCAATATTTCTACCGGCAGGGCCAAATAAAATGATTGCCAATGTTGAGTTTAAGATTGGCGATGTGGTGAGGATGAAAAAGCCCCATCCCTGTGGGTCTAACAACTGGGAAATTACCCGTACGGGAATGGATTTCGGCATCCGTTGCTGCGGCTGTGGGCATCATGTGATGATACCCCGCACCAAATTTGTGAAAGCAGTGCGGGAAGTGTTGCCGAAAGAAGAAAAGTGAAATCTAAATACAAAATAAAAAAAAGAGAGGCCCCCTTCATTTTAAAAAATGTTGGGGGTCTCTCATATTTGATAGCTGACAAAAAAAAGACATAAACATAATACTAAAAAAACACAAACATATTTTATCATAATATTGAAGGCTTTTGGATGAATGTTTTTCGTTAAAAAATGACGGACAATCTGCAGTTTTATAAAAGGCGATAAAGGAGACCAGCGATGATACGAAGACTTGTGACGAAAAAAACAGTGGCAGCATTTCTTATCACAGCATTTTTTGGGGTAACTCTTTCTGCTGCAGAAGCGGCTCCATCTAAAAAGCATGAAGGATATCTGTATCCGTCTCAGCAGCAGAATCAACAACATAGCAGACCGTCTGTGCAGAAGCCGCGCCCGACGATGCAGCAGCC